>NZ_JAKGBH010000004.1:0-153712 GCF_021532515.1 Pseudoalteromonas sp. PAST1
TTAACGAGGGCTTGATTATAGTGAGACCAGTTTGTGATTTTGCTCATTGTTGTTGCACAGGCTAGTAGGATATAGATGATCTGATCACAGGCTGGCAAGATAGTTCAAACTTTTAGGAAACAACGCCACAATTATCCATTCTGGTATCAGTGGTTCTAAGCTTTTGAGTGATGATATCCATAACCCTGAAGATACTCAAAATCAGCGCAAAGAAAGATTAAAGCAGCTAATTACTGATCTGGAAATAGATACAGATAAATTAGGTACAACGCTCGATGAAAGAATTGGCTTAATTCTAAATTCACTTTCAGGAGCGACTGAAAAAGAGTTCGATTGTTTAAGTGTGAGTGGTTTTAAGCAATTATTAAAAACCTTGGAAGATCACTTTCCATCTATGCAAGCTGTTCTTAAAGAGGCTTTCGAATTAGAACCAACAGAGATTATTGATACTGAAAAGCTACGTTCATTAAGTATTACTCCGCATGATATTTTATACCTTCTCTCTAATGATGAAGTCAAAGAGGTCAGGGATAGTATGGGGTTATCAAAACGTGGGAATCCACGCTTTGCCATACTAGAAAGTTTTGCTAATGCAACAGACAAGTTAATTGAAAATTATGACTTATTAGCAAGAAGAGATGTAAATGGGCTTAAAGACGCTGGTGTAGAAGTCATCGAAGCTGACTTGGGTATTAAATTTGAAGAAGTCACTAAAGCTATATTAGAAGTTTTAGAATTAAACATTGATGAAGATCTGCGTAAAGACTTGAATACAACCAAAGATAAAGCCGATATTGTGATTTCATTGAGTGATAACGATATCATTATTGGTGAAGCGAAAACCTGCAAAAACGGTGATTTTGCCAAATACTCTACTACCTCTCGTCAAGTTAAAGCATATGTAAATCGTGCAGAGAATCAGGGCAAAAGAGTTGCTCAAGTGCTAATTATTGCACCTAGTTTTTCTGATGATTTTATTGAGTCAGCAGAAATGGATACAGAAGTAAATATTTCACTTCTTGAAGCTCACGGTTTGAAGTTAATTCTTGATGCTTTTAAATCTAAACGAAACCCTAGCTTTGCACCTAAATTACTTACAAAAGGTGGTTTGTTGAAAGCTGAATTGATTGCGAAGAATATTTAGCATTAGCAATATAGGTGTATTTATATGAAGTTATACGTTATAGAACCAGGTACAGGTGAAAAAATATTTTTACAACAGGTAGCAAAAGATAGAAATCATTTAATGGAAATGTTGGGGACTGAAAAGTTTAAAGTAAAAAATAATTTATATACTGTCAAAGATGTTAAGGCTGAAATTGAAGAAAAAACAGCACCAGCTATGGCGTTAGGTGGCGTAGTTGGTGTGTTAGGAGGAATACCAGGGGTAGTAATAGGTGGCTTGATTGGTGGTCTGCTTGGAAATAGCTCTGATAAAGAAGAAAAAATAAAAGCTGAAAATTTTAATCGGAGCTAAGATGCAAAAAAGAATAAATATATGGCTGCTTTTCGTGATGTTATTTCTATTGTTTTTATCAGTTATTTATATGTTAAACCAAAAGTCTATTAATCTAGGAGTTAGATATATTCTGGAGTGGGATAAACTAAATTTGGCTATTTGGTTATGGGTTTCAATTTCATTTTTCATTCATTACTTATCGGAAAAAGATAACAAAAATTATTATTCTGGTTTGATTTATAAAGACTTTGGTATTTTCGCAGACTCTTTTTTTGCTGCAATAACATATGGTTTGGCTGCGACAACTTCGACAGCAATTTTGAAAGGAGTATATATCCAACAATTTTTTGGAGATGTTGTTTATTTTAATAATTTTAGTTCTATAGATATTAGTTCAATGCTTGTTGTATGTATTTTTCTATTTGGCTATTCAAGTTGGGCTTCACTCAAGGCGATAGGTAATGCAATTGTAGTAGGTAATTCTGAAGAGGCTGTTCCTGTTCATGAGGAAAATACTGGTTTTTCTATCGACGCCAAATAAGATTAGGTTTAGCTTTTTAATTACACAGATGTAATGTTATGAATAAATGGATTTTATTACTCGCTACTTTGCTTGCGAGTTTCAACATGGTTGCTGATGAGCAATATTCAAAAAGCCGCTGCGATAACATTGAGGCTGAGCGCGAGGGCATTCGTAAAAGAATGAATCGTAGCTACACGGCTAAGCAAAGTGAACGTTGGAATCAACGTTTAGATGAGCTTTTTACGCTGTTGGCGAGACACTGCAAACACCCAAAAAGAAGTTCTGGTAATGGCGGTAATTATACGTATCGCTCTAACCCTACCGCACTTTTAAACACCAAAGTACATAATTCTACGGTGTATTCAAATTCATATAATGACGATAAAAAGCGCCATGCTTGGGGGCAATTTTATCAATTACCAAAACGTTGTAGAGCGAAGAAAATTCAGCAAGCTGATTTTGTATGGTGTAGCGAAAATAAAGCTGAGCAAAAGGCGCTATTTGAATCTGCTTGGAGCGGTAATTCAAAAGCAAGCCATAAAGATATTGTTATTACAGTAAAGCCAACTATTACAGAAATTAATGCAAATAAAACCACAAGCCAAGTTGCAATAAAAAGCCCGATAATCGAAGCACCCGTTAAACAAGCTTCAATTCCTTTAAATGAGAGTGTTGGTCCGCAAGTGACAAAGTTGAATGACCTTAAAATTTGGCAATTAGCCTTGGTTGGCATTGCGGCCATGTTGTTTGTGTTTGGTCTTTATCGTTGGTTTAAAGATTGAGTTATTTGACGGGCTAAAGCTCGACCTACGATGCCTCGCAACTACAGTTTCAACACCTCTCCTTGTAAACTCGGTGAGTTTGCAATACTGGTTTGGAGTTGTTCTATCAACAACTGGGCACTCGCTGATGGCGTGCGTGAATGTGGCCAGAGGGCGTAAATTGGCCTTGCGGGAATATCGTGGAGGGAATCGACATAACTAAAGTTGCTGGTGTTGTCTATACAGCAAATTTCGCTCATCGGCAGTAAGCCAATGCCATAGCCTGCTTCAACCATTTTTCTCGCGATTGTAATATCAAAGCAAAAGCTTATATGTTCATACTCGGTTTTTAGTTTGTTAAGTAAACCGCTGGGTAGTTGTGACTCTGAATAGGGCAGTATCAGCCTTGATGTTGGGGCATCTTTCTTTTTAATTAGCTTAATTGCGATCATGCCTAGGCGCTTTTGAAAATAGCTTGAGTCTTGTTGTTCGCCGATGCGAATAGCTAAGTCAAAACGTTTTTGGCTTAGTTGGCTGTTGGCATTACTTGGGTAAATGTGGAGGTTTAGCGCAGGGTTTTCCATCGCAAACTGATTAAAGGCTCCCATCAGTGGGCCCGCAATGATGTTTTGTGGGCACAACAGGTAAAACTCTTTTGCGGTGGGTGAGTCATTTAGTTGCTCAAGCTGGCTGTTAAGAGCAAGCACCTGCTCGCCTAACTCGTTATAAAGAGATTCGCCTTTGGCGGTTAACACAATGCCGCGGGCTGTACGTTGCAGTAATGGCTCAGCAAGTTTTTCTTCTAACGCCTGAATGCGCCTTGATAGGGTTGATAGATTCAGTCCTAAATCTTTTGCTGTTTGGCTCATGCTTTTACGGCGCGCTATTTCAATAAATAAATGCAGATCATCCAGCATACGACTCCCTCAATCTTAGTTTGCATTTTCGTGACTGTTGCCACTTGGCCTGTGCAAATATAGTAACGCCAAGGAGGACATATGAAAATTCATTTTACTTTTACTGCGGCATTTTCGTTTTTAATGTCGTTTTTACTTTCGGCATGGGTCACTTATGTCAACTTAGGGCTGAGCGATACATTTTTTCTAAGTTGGATGAAGGCGTTTGCTAATGCATGGCCTGCTGCGTTTGTGGTGGCTTTTACGGTTGCCCCGCCAATTAGGGCATTGGTTTTAAAGTTATATAGTAAGGAGTCAGTATGATTAATATCGTGGCAAAAATTACCCCAAAGGCAGCATTATTTGATGACTGTAAAGGGCGTTTACAGGGCATATTAGCAGCCACTCGCGCAGAACCTGGTTGTAATCGTTTTGAGTTGTTTGCGAGCAAAGAGCAGCGTTGTTTGTTTTTAGTTGAGCAGTTTGAATCGCAAGCCGCCCTTGATGAGCATTATGCTCAGCCTTATACCCAAGCGGTGTTCGCATTTTATGAAAATGCCTTGGCAGAGCCGGTTGAGGTAGAGAAAGTGGAGGAGCTTTAGATTTTATTTGCACAAAGAGGATTAAGAGGCGCTGCGCTTTAGAGGAAAATAGCTAATTGGTTGTATCTCATTGTCTTCTCGTTCAGTTCTCTTTGTGAATAAAAATATTGGAACCACAGAGGGCACCGAGGCGCTTTGCACTACATAGAGAAACTTAATGCACAAAGAGGATTAAGAAGCGCTGCGCTTTAGAGAAGAACATTAATTGGCTGTATCTCATTGTCTTCTCATTCACTTCTCTTTGTGAATAAAAATATTTGAACTTTAGGGTGCACCGAGGCGCTTCGCGCTGCATAGAGAAACCCATTTAAACCTTTCAAATTTCATACTCTCAAAGTACAAAACAAGTTTCACGCCGACAGGTAAAAAACTAGGCTACTGGGGAAGTACTGCTATTCGTAGCCTAGTTTACAAGGTTGAAATGGTTACAGCATATGCAGAATTTGTTTGGCTTTTTCGCGGGTTAAACACGCGGCCATTGGGCGTTTTGCAAACAGTTTGGCTGAGACTGTTTGTTCTTTGCCTATGTATTGGTTATGCAGCTGTTTAAAGTGTGGTTACTTGAGCAATTTGCATTGGATGATAAACAGTTTTACTTTGGTAAGAATTAATATTCAGATTTGTTATTGCTCTTTCACTTTGTGAGAACATAAATCGAACTAGCAATTTATCAGTCTTTCAGGTGAATTTAGCGCAGATTTGTTGCAGTTTTATTAGAAGCTGTTAGTCTGTACCTCTAAATTTTACAGTGACGTAAATTCATGTTTAAACGGACTTTAATGCTTACAGTGCTATTGCTAGTAGCTGTATCTACATGGGCGAAAGAGCCAATCCTTTCTAATGAGTGCAAAAGTATTCAAACTGAGCGCGCTGAATTGCAATCTGCGTTAAGAAAGTCTCATGTACTTGATAAAATAGAAATTTATAAACAACAAATTCAGAACTTATCTGCTCGATTTGCTGAAACATGTTTTACCAATGAACAAATAGCTGACCGTAAAGCTGCGCTTTTTAATCCTGATATTAGTTTACTTGAAAACCAACTAGCTAAACCGTTGTCTCAAAAAGCTTATTTAGAAAAACAAGCTGCGTGGCAACGCTTTTACGTGATGCCAACACGCTGCTTTAATCAGCCTCTTGAGCTTAAATATCTAGATTGGTGTATTGACAATAAACAGTTTCAATTTCAGAAATTTGATACGCTCTGGCAGCAAAAGAATACACAAATCGCGCGTTCTGAAGCTAAGCTGACAGATTCGTTTCATGAGTTTGTGCTGCCAAGTAAAACAGAACGAGCAAAACTGAGTGCGCAACAGCAATTAAAGCGCTACAGCAACACAACAGATTCCTTCTTACCGACCAATATAATTGTATTATGTGTTTTAGCGGTATCAGTGTTTTTTGGGCTGATTTTTATATTTCATTGGTTGATGCGCCCACGTCC
Organism: Pseudoalteromonas sp. PAST1; assembly: GCF_021532515.1. Taxonomy (NCBI): domain Bacteria; kingdom Pseudomonadati; phylum Pseudomonadota; class Gammaproteobacteria; order Alteromonadales; family Pseudoalteromonadaceae; genus Pseudoalteromonas; species Pseudoalteromonas sp. PAST1. The sequence goes on from NZ_JAKGBH010000004.1 coordinate 5,686, forward strand.
TGTGGTGAAGTGAGTATTTAGTAGGCGTGAAATTTATTTCGCGCGCCATGCAAGCATAAGCACTGGGCTTTAGGCGCTAGGACGCGATATGAAATCGCTGCTACACATTCGTCTCTCGAAACTCACTTCTCGTTATTTACTCAAACCATTCCCGGCTAAAGCCAGTCCTACGGGGGAAACAATAGGCACTGGGCTTTAGGCGCTAGGACGCGGTGTAAAATCTGCTACAGGTTCATTTCTCGTTACTTAATCACTCATCTGTTTTAAGCTGTTTAGCGCGTTCTTCTGCATCAATAAGAGCTTGTGATTTTGGCTGTTTGGTTTTACTTTTTATCACAGGCTTTTCGTCAGAATTAGGATCCCACGTAGGATCAAGCGATAAGTTCGCAAATGGATTATACGGCTTATCATCTTGTTGCTCGGTCTCTAAATTTGTTTCTTTATCAGCTTCATCAGAGTCACTAGCCATCTGTTCTAGCATATCGTCGTTACTCAGTTCGACAGACAAATCAACCGTATCTTCAGCAGGTTTTGTTGGTTCTTCAGGGCTAAATGACGCAGGTTCGTCCTGTAGCTCTTGTTCAAGCGCTTGTAAGGCTTTTGCTAAATCATCATCGCTAATGTCGTCGTGATCGTCTGTTGTGCTTGGAGCCGTGACTGTTTGTTTATCTTCAGCAAAATGATCAGCAAACGATAAATCATCACCCATCAATGACGATAAGTCATATTCAGGCACGTCATCTCTAGACGGCTCGTCGTCAGCAATAGGCTCTTTTGTTGAGTATTCATCAAAACCAAACGATGACGAACTCGTAAAGCTTGGCTCGTCAAACTCTGGTTTTTCAAGCTCATCGATTTCCGGTTTTTCTAGCGCTTCGATTTCAGCTAAAACAGGTTCATCGTCGGCAATAGGCTCTTTAGCTTTATACTCATCAAAACCAAACGATGACGAACTTGTAAAGCTTGGCTCGTCAATCTCAGGTTTCTCAAGCTCATCGATTTCAGGTTTTTCTAGCGCTTCGATTTCAGTTAAAACAGGTTCATCGTCAGCAATTGGTTCTTTAGCTTTATACTCATCAAAACCAAACGATGACGAACTCGTAAAGCTTGGCTCGTCAAACTCTGGTTTCTCAAGTTCATCGATTTCAGGTTTTTCTAGCGCTTCTATCTCAGCTAAAACAGGTTCATCGTCGGCAATTGGTTCTTTAGTTGTGTACTCATCAAAGCCGAATGATGACGAACTCGTAAAGTTTGGCTCGTCAATCTCTGGCTTCTCAAGCTCATCGATTTCAGGTTTTTCTAGCGCTTCGATTTCAGCTAAAACTGGCTCGCCGTCGGCAATTGGTTCTTTAGTTGTGTACTCATCAAAGCCGAATGATGACGAAGCGAAATCTCTCGGTTCTTCTAGTTCAGGTTCATCTTGTTTAGATTCCTCTGCTTTTGGAGCTGTTTCTTCAATGATGCTGTAAGATGAAGCAAGGCTCGCTAATTTTAGCTCTTGCTCTAGGCCTCGTTGCTCATCTAAGAAGTCGTCATCAGAGTCGTTTACGTCTTTATCGTCGTAACCAAGTTCAAGATCATTAAATTGCTTGGCGTCAGCAAAATCATCAGCTGTTTGTGTAGATGGGGTTTGTGGCTTTTCACTATCATGCTGTGCACTAAAGTGCATTAGTTCAGAGAGATCGTCGTTATCATTTTTCTCGGTTAATTCGTTTGTGAAGTCAGGTAATGAATCAGTGTCTTGCTGTGACTGCTCTGAGTTTTCATTTAGTACGGCAGCCGTTGCTGCTTGAAGTTCTTCGGCTTCTTTTTCTGCAGAAGCTTGCGCTTGGGCCGCTGCTTTTAGGGCTTTAGCTTGCATTAAGCTTTGCTCAAGCTCTGAGTCTGCATCAGTATTTTTATTTTGACGAATACGAACAATCACTAAGCCTGCAATAAGTAGTACTAGCAAGACAATTAAACTTGGCATTAATAATGAGCTTGATGAACTATTTTCACTTTCATAAGGAGCAGCAGGCTCCGGTGTAAATGCTGGCTCAACAGGTTCTGCCTCGACAGCTTTTCTTACATCTGTAGTTTCACTGTTTTGCGAACTATCAGGCGCTGCGTTATCAAGCTGTTGTTCCATCACAGGAGAGGTTACAGGCTCGGCCACAGTTTCTGTCGGGGTATCAGAGATTATAATGCGATCAACGTCAGCGGGCTCTTCTGTTTGCTGCACTGGTGGTGTTAGCTGTGTATTTTGCGTTTCTAGTGGTTCTGGCTCTATTTGTAATTGTTCTGCAGGCTGTTGCGGCTCAATAATCTCTGATGCTTGCTCAACTGTAGGCTGTGTTGGTTCTTCAGGCGTACCTTGTATTGCTCCTGAATGTTGAGTTGAGCGGGTGCTATTACTCTGAATTACTGGTTCAACGGGTTGTGTTGGCTGTTGCTGAACTTTAAGGTTTGAACCATTATTGAGTGGGGTAGGATTTTGGCAATTTTTTTCGTAATTTCTGGCAGCTGAACGATAATTTTTGTTGCTAGTGTTGTTACGATACTCATGCATTTGTTGCTTTAACAAAATACACATAGCTTCGTTGTACTGTGCTTTTGATGTAAAGCTCAGACTTGCAAGTAATAGTAATAAAGTTGTTTTTATAATTGGCATAGTTTCCTGACCAGTAAGGTTTATCTGGTTACCCAAACAATGAGTTAATTCTAAGCCCAGTAGGGCAATTTATCCACATTCATTAAATAATTTCAGCGAAATAGCAAAGTCAATCGATCACCATGAGCGCTCGGTATTCGTCATAAGCAAATTGGTCGGTCATTCCGCTGATGTAATCTTGAATTAAACGGCAGCGATAATAGAACTCGTAGGCGGTAAAATGATCAGGTTCGGCTTTTAGGGCATCAATGGCTTTTTGATAGCTATTTAAATGTTTATTAGATAGTTTTTTCACCAGACGAGTTTCAATTAAGTAGTGTTGATCGCCTTTTAAAACCCGTTTAAAAGCATCGGCGTCAAGGGCAAGTAAGGGCTTGTAGCAATCAAGTAAACCGCTAATGATTCGATAACCTTGCAGCTCTAAGCGCTCTACCTCTTTGTGGCAAAAAACGTGCTTTGATGCCACTTGTTTTAAGGTGAGCGTGACAGCGTGCAGATGGCTACGATCTTCTAATAACGCTTGATTAAAATCACCATGGTAAATGGCTTCTATGTTGCTGATAAACCGTTCTGCTGCGTAGCTTACTAATGGGTGTAGCAAGGTCACACGCAGGTAAATAAAAAATTCGCTGTTAAAATTGTATGGCTGCTCTTGCGCTTTACTTAACGCATAATCAATGGCTTTTTCGGCAAAGTCGCTGTGTTTGGTATCGTCAATGGTTAGGTTTGTGAGTGTGCGGGTGTATTGCTCTTTTAGCTTGTCGCAAAGCGACTCGACACTAATAATGCCTTTTTCGACCGCATCTTCTATGTCGGCTAAACAATACGAAATATCGTCAGCGGCTTCCATAATGTAGCTTGCAGGATGGCGGCAATATTGTTCAATATCTAACTCATTTTGCAGTGCTTCAACAAAAGGCTTTTCGCTAAAATAGTAACCCACTTTTTTCATCAAGTAGTTTTTATCTTGTGGGCTGTCTTTTTTTGCCATGCTGGCCGGGCGGGTATATTTTAAAATTCCGGCACTTTGGCTGTAGGTTAAATTTAGTGAAAGTAATGAATGAATTATACGAATACCTTGGGCATTACCTTCAAAGCTTTTTATATCTTGGGCTAAGTGTTTAAAAATCACGCTGATGCCAATGCCTTTACAGCGCTCTGGGGTTAGTGAGTCTAAGTGTTTCTCGAACCACTGATTAATGGCTGCTTCGCCAAAGTGACCAAACGGTGGGTTGCCAATATCGTGCATTAGGCAGGCCATTTCAACGAGGCTTTCTAGTGGCCGCTCAAGTCCTGCTAGGCCATATTCTTTTTGCTTTGCATCACTGAGCTTATTAAAAATGGTTTGCACAATAAAGCGGCCTACCTGTTGCACTTCAAGTGAGTGAGTCAGCCGTGAACGCACTGCAGCATTGCGCTCAAGTGGAAATACTTGGGTTTTTTGTTGTAAGCGGCGAATTGCTGCACTGTTAATAATGCGGCCCCGATCACTTTCAAGCGCAGTGTGTAAATTATTGGTAGAACGCATTTCGCGTGCTGGGGTAATTTTTTTACCAAAATCGATCATTTTTCGTTCCCACAAAGCGGTAAAAATAGGGCTTTTATATGTTGTTAGCAAAACTTTGCTAGTTATTAAATTTAATCTAACAGCTTGTATCTTAAATTAAAATATTCATTTTTATTAAAGTTATTACTTTAAATTAAGTCCTTTATTCATATATTATTCAGTTTCACGCACTTCTTCATTATCTTGAATTAGAAAGGAAAGCCTTTTGGCTGTATAGCAATGATGCAAACTCTGTCTAAAAAAACATGGCTGCTAGCCAGTATTCTTTTGTATTGTATTGGTTTAACTGCTTGTAAAAGTACCCCTGAAACAAGTACTGAAAACACCTTAACAGTAGTCGAAAAAAATGCCATTAAGGCCAAACAGGATGCACTTCGCGCCCGTGGTTTTTACGAAAGTCAGCTAGGTAATATCAATTACGCTACAACGAGGCAATGCAGTAACTTTAATTTACAAAGTCACCGTGGCTCAATTCGCTACGCCGAAAACTCGCTTAACGCAGTAATTGATGCTATCGACAACAACTTTGATGTTGTTGAAATTGACGTGCGTATTACCCGTGACGATGTGTGGGTTGTGCATCATGATGCTCGCACCGGCCGCGAAACAGGCACGGTTGATAATAAGCGTCGTAAAATTGAGTCGATGAACTACAAAAAAGAGTGGGGCTATTTACGTCATCGTAATCAAGATACTGGGCTACTTACCGACAAAATGCCGCCATCATTTAGAGAGCTAGCAGCTACGTTTGCACGCTATCGTAAACCCCATCAAAAACTGAATATCGAAATAAAATCAAAGGCCTCAGTTAACGATTTAAAAATGCTTGATTACTTGGCATATGAGTTTGTTGGCGGCGGAAACTACTTTTTTAGTAGCTTAGAAATGCGCAACCTTACTCGTATGCGCGATATTAACCCAGACATTTATTTGGCATTTATTCAATCACCGGCAAAAGCCTCAATGAATAAGCTAGCAAGTGATCTAAAACGCGGTGCTGGGAGTGATCCTATTTATGAGCGTAACAAAGAAGAACTTGAAAGCTTGCAAGCACTTGGAAATCGTTACCATCGTGAAAAGCGTTACGACAGCCCTGTTAAGCTTGATAAATTGGCAAAGCAGCTAAAACGTAACTTTGGCTATGTGCTTGATATTCGTCATTACAAGCAAAGTGCAGCTCGCTTGAAACCAGTTGCTAAAGCGCGCGGCATTATGATTGCTACATATTCAATTAATGGTCACGACTATCATGAGCGCAGCTTATTAGCGCAGTCACGTTCGCTGCGTCCAGACTCGGTGATCATGGACTACACCGTATATGGTTTTTGTTCTGTGTTCGAGTTGCCAAAAATGCAGCCGTTTTTTAGCGATGACCCAGAAGCTAAGTTAATTGCTAGTATGCCTGCAGACCTTGATTTAGAACGCTTAGATGAGCTGTATGCTTATAAAGCTAATCAGCTTTATCCTGCGGTGGGCGGCACGCTTAAATCAACTCAAGCACAAACTTATATTCCCAAAGTAACATCGACTCCTTCAGCGCCTAATTTAGAAATAGGGACTCGCCAAGCCGATGAAGACTTTAGCCTAGAAACAGATCCTGCTGTTGAACTAGAACTACGTAAAAAACAATAAGAACAAAACTATGACTGATTTAATAAAGCCGTTTTGGTGGCGCTGCTTGCTACTTGTTTTAGCTACTTTATATTTATTACCCGAAGCAATTTTTAATGCCCAATTAGTGTCATTAGTAGGGTTAGGTACCCCTTCGGCAGAAGATCTTGAACACCTTGAAATTTATGGCCGAGCAGTGTCTGGAGTAGGTGTTGCGCTGCTGTTAGCTGACTTTTTACCTAAAGCCATGGTTGCTAAAGTTGGCCGCGGACTTATCTCGTTTATCGCTTTACTGTGTTTAGTTTGGCCAGTGGTGTTTTTTGGCCAGAAGTATGTAATTGAAAAGACCTTGATTGAGCCCTCTACAGCAGAGCAACGCCAGTTTGCTACGTACAGTGCAGCACTGCGTGATGCTCTAGCAATTAACTCGATTAAAGTGAATGATCTCGATTATAACCCTGAGCAATTACATAGTTCAGAGAACTTAACCTTTTTGGCGCTATTTGGTGGCTTACTGTATAGCGATGCCGCACTTTCAGATAATTTAGAGCAAGATAAACGTAAGATCATCGCTGCTTTTGTGCAGAAGAAAGCGTATCAAGATTTTGATAAACATTATAAAAACTACAGCCAGCTATATGATGAGCTGGTGGTTAAATACAAAGCCTATGCTGATGGCAGTAAAAAGTATAACAACACTTTGGCTGGAATAGGTGAACGTGAACAAGGTTATTGGCAGCAAGTTGAGCAAGAGATCAACAGTGGCTGGAGCAAGTATCAGCAAGCACAAAAAGCCCACATTGCCAAAGCATCGGCACGAGCGCAAAAGTATGGCCCTAAGATTTATGATTACCATCACAGTATCGCTAAATGCCGTGAGCGTTATGATAAGAGCAGCGAAAAAGATCGCCGTAATCGCTGCTATGAGCGCGAAGCAGCAGACTACCGAAGCACTATTTTAAAAGCGGGTATTGGCTATATAGAGCCTGATTACTGGCTGATCGAAGAAGAAATCTCGGCTGCAGAAAATGCCGCAGGCACTATTTTGATGGGGGTGCTCACTGGCGGTGTTTATACAGCTCTGCAAGCGGCAAGTTTAGCAACCGGTGGCGATGGTGGTCTTAAGGATAAACGCTACAAATACACCGATGATCCCGATCATTATCAACTGCGTTTTTTACAGCATCCGAACTTTCATAAGATGTTTGTTAGCGAGACAGGTTACCCGTTTACGGTTGAAAACTTAGTGGCGTTTCGTACTCACGAAACAACGCAAAACAAGCTTAGAGCACACTTTGCTAGTAAAGGTTTACAACTTGAAAGCAATTGGAATGTGAATCAACGCCAAGCGTTTGCTAATGCAGTCGCAACCAAAGTTACCAACGAAGCGAATGCACAATGGCAAAGCGAAATGCGTAAACGTGGCATGAGCTTAGAGCCAAACTTAAGCTGGGTTGCGTTTCAGTTACACCCGCAAATTCAAGCTAAAATTGCCGACAGAATGGGCGATTTATATGTGAAAAACATTCGCGCCGATTGGAACAAAAAGAACTTTAAAGACAAGGTATTAGATCCAAACATTGCAAAACGCACCGACAAATACCTAGCTATGCTTAATAGTTCAGAAGGTAAATTTGCAGATGGTGGCGAGTATGCTGAGTACGGTAAACAAGCATTGCGTTCGGTGATTATTCCGCCTATTTCGATGTCGTTGTCACTGTTTTTGATTTGCTTAACCTTTAGCAAGCTGCCGTTAAAACTATGGCAATTGATTAAACCTCAGCAAGAAAAGCAACCAACCACTGCTGTATCTGTTTTGCAAAAGCTGATTATGCCAGCGCTGATTTTGATAGTGCCAGTAATGTTTGTGCATAACACCTTTACTGAAGACGACCAAAGCCCTGTTAACTACTTTTTAGACAAGGTCGATGAATCGAGCAATCCGGTGTTTAGTTATGCGATTCGTTGGACTTTGCATGCGCAGCCTTTGCTGCATCCTCTAGGCTTAGAATTTGAAGAAAAACTGCATATTTACGAGAGTTTTAGTCCAGTGAGCCATGCTTTAGCTAAGGTTGATATTTTGCGTCATGGCGATGCCAACTTAAGTGCGGAACAACAGCAGCGCAGACAATACATGGTTGAGCAAAAAACTAAGTTAACAATCTCCACGAATGCGGCGAATGCCACAATTCGTATCATGAATATCGGCCCGAAGTATCGTCCTGGCATGACGTTAAAAACGGGTGCTTATGATATTCAAGTATCGGCGCCTGGATATAAAACGTATCGACGTTGGCACCAAGTTGATGCTGGTGAACAAACATTAACCATTGATTTAAGCAAGTAATTAGCAAGGAATGAAAATGCAACATTGCCAAAATACGGTGTATGCCACCGACCTCCACTGTTGTGATTGTGGAGAAGCACTTGAGCAAAAAAGACAAATGCACACGGTTGAGGAACTCAACCCTGATTTACTGGTTGATGTAAAAAACTATGCGCCACAAGCGGGTACGATCACAGGTGTTGTGAAGTCAATGTATTACTATAAGCGCCGCTATAAAACCAATAACGACAACATGTTATATGGTTATTGGTGGCTAGAAGTAGAAGACAAAGACGGCATTATTCATGAGTTTAGTGTTGATGCAGAAAAAGATGTAATTGCTAACCTACAAAAGGGTAATGTGATCACTGCTTTTCAGGAAACACCGTTAACGCTTAATTATCGCATTGCTGATGGCAATGCTAGGCGGGTAGTTAAAAATGACCGCTTTATGCCAGTTGTGATTGTGCATTTTGCCGATCAGCAATATCGCAGCTGGGACAAAACCATTAGCCGAAACTACACTGGTGGAACGATATTGTGGCTGGTGCTAAGTGTTATTACATTCTTAATCATGTTGTTCGCTGCAAAGCTTGAGTTTTTGCCTGCGCTACTTGCGTCATTGCCTGTGGCAATTGGGGTGTTTATGGCAGAGCAAAACTACCATAAAAAAGCCAAAGCCAAACAAGAAGCAAAGTATGATGCGATTTTAGCGGCAACAGATGTGATGCTATCGACCACCCTAAATCAATTGGGTTATAACATGCTGGCAAGAACGCCGAGTAAGTCAGATGTTATTTGTATCTCGTGTCAGCAGCGTATCAGCCAAGATGCGGCACATTGCTATTGCTGTGGTGCTAAGCAACATGTTGAAGCGATTGCTGCAAACGAACAGTCGCTTGCAAAAGATGATGAGCAAGCTATTAGCATTCAAAAAGCGTTAGAGCCAACTATAACCAAACCAACTAGTATCGCTGAGCTTGAGCATGCCATTATGGATGAATATAGTCTTGCGTATGAAAACGATTACGTGCATAAAAATGTTTGGGCACGTAACGAAAAAGGCACTATTCGTCATCGTGCTGTGCTTGGTAAAGTATTAGAAAAAGAGCAAAGCGCACATGCCAATGAAACACGTGAAACAGTAACCACCACTGAAACAACAACCACCTATCGAGGTGGCATGTATGTGGGTAGCGATGTAAAAGAGCGCGTAGAGGTATATCGCAATCGTAGCACGACTTTAAAAGGCGAAATTATGCTTGAAACGGCCACAGGTGAGCCGTTTGTTTTTAAAGCCGGTGAAGATTTATTGGGCTCAGTTGATATCGGCGATTGGGTGTATTACGCCTACAGCAGTGTAGACACAAAGCGTTATTATAAGTATTACCGAGAGTATGCGGTTAATGTGAGTAAAGACATTGCCTATGGCAACTCATCAGTACGTAGCTTTGGTATGGTACATGGTTTTAACCGTATGGTACTGCTTGGCCTTACGTCAATAGGGCTAGCGTGGTACTTTGATGCTCAAGATTTTTACCCGTTGATAAATACACTCGTACCAGAGGCCGGGATTGATTTACTCAATAATTACCCGCAAGTGGTCGAACATTTAGATGGGCTTCCGGTTGCTGTGTTTATTGTATTAAGTGTGGTTACAGGCATTTGGGGCTTTATTTATAGCCTAATAAACGGCTCACGTTTAAAGCGTAGTGTGAAAAAGCTTGAGAGCATGATCACAAAATTTTCAAAACAGTTTGGTAACGTTTCTGAGCAAATTAACAAATTGAACTAAAAAGGGTTTCGCATGCGTATTTGGCAATTAGTTTTAGCGGGTATATTAGTGTTTAGCTCGGCTGTAAAAGCGGAGCAAGAGCAATCTGTGGTCCTTATTTCGATAGATGGCTTTCGTTGGGATTATATTGAAAAACACCATGCAAAACACTTAAAAGCAATCAGTGAGCAGGGCGTACGAGCTAGCAAAATGCGTCCTGTTTACCCGACCAAAACCTTCCCGAATCATTTGTCGATTATTACCGGCTTGTTGCCGGTTAATCATGGCATTGTCGAGAACCGCTTTTGTGATACTGAGCGCAACGACTGTTACAAAATGGGGAAAGGGAAAGACGATAGCACTTGGGTGAGTGGTATTCCGCTTTGGAACCTAGCGCAAATGCAGGGCTTAAAAGCCGCAACCTATTTTTGGCCTGAATCAGATGCGCGCTTTAACGGTATGTTGCCTGATTACTTTTATCATTATTCAAAACACAGTGATTACCAAAAGCGTGTTGATCAAATTATTCAGTGGTTGAGCTTACCAAAAGCGCAGCGTCCACGTTTGGTTGTAAGCTACTTTTCGCTGGTGGATAGCATGGGGCATGAGTTTGGCCCAGATGCCAAAGAGACTTATGACGCAGTGCAAAAGCTCGATAGTTTAATGGCTGATTTATCGAGCCGTTTAAAAGCGCTTGATGAAAACATTAACTTGGTGATTGTGTCTGATCACGGAATGACCTCTGTTGATCCAAGCCTTAGCATTAAAATTGATAGCTTGCCGCAAGATGAAAACTTCATAATGCAAAACACTGGCCCTCGGGTTTTATATTATGCAAAACCAGATAGCAAAGCAGACATCAACGGGTTCAGCAAAAAGCTTGCTAAAGCCGCAGATGGTCGTTACGTCGTGCTAAGCGAGCAGCAAAAGCGTGATTATCACTATAATAAAGGCCCGCGCGTTGGCGATATTATTTTACAAACCGACGCACCTCGTGTGTTTACCGACAGTAAAATGGCTGGTTACCTAGGCACTCATGGTTACGCTTACAGCGAAGATATGGCCGCAACCTTTATCGCCACTGGCCCCGCCTTTAAACAAGGCCTTCGTTTAGACGAAGTAAGTAATTTAGATGTGTACCCGCTGATCGCTAAAATACTTGGCCTTGAGATTTTAAGCCCAATCGACAGCGACGGCGCAAGTTTGTGGCCGGCTATGAAGCAGTAAGCTTTGAGTTAGTTTGTGCCAGCACATTACTAAGGCTAAATACGATACCGTAGGCGTGAAATTTATTTCGCGCGAAACAAGTTTCACGCCTACGAATTAATACATTAGGCACTGGGCGCTAGGATTTAGGTTCTTGGACGCGATGTAAAATCGCAGCTACAGACTCACACCCGTTACCTACAACTTCGTTACCCACCCGTACTCACCATGGCTTTGAAACTTGTAGCTTTGATTACCGGCATCAAATTGGCCTTGTAGGGTGTTTTCTGTGAGGGTCATCACGGCTTGATGGCCTGCTTTAGCATGATCATTGACTTTGCCAAATACACTTCTATCGCCATTGCTGGCTTCAATAATGTTACTAATTTCGACGGTGTAACTGAGGTATTCGTCGATCACTAAAATAAAGTGATCGCCGGGTTGTAAGGTTTTTAGGGTGTCTAAATCAAATTCGCTGAATGCGGTGTTTGCTAATTGGTCAGGCAAACGGCCTTGTTTATATAGATAATCGTGCGCATGATTAGATAGCTGATTAAGCGGCGCAGTTAAGTTCACAATGGGCTGTGGGGCTATTTGGTCGGCCTGCGCTTTGTAAGAGGCAACAAACTGCTGTGTGCTTGGTTTTGTTTTAAAACCATCACTTTGAATGTGCCATTCATTCAGTGCAAATGCTGTAAGTGGCAGAATGAAGATTAATGCAAGCGTCCTGTTCACATGTTTCTCTTACGGGTTTTTATGTTAACTCATTGTTAGTTTTTACCTTAAGTTAACAACCCGGTCAATGGTTAATCACTAAGTAGTGGTTTTTATTATCGTGTCGATAAAATTAATTTGTTTTACTCGGCTTTGAATGCTCAGCATAATCCGCGTTTTTTTGTCACCGAAACTCAAAGACCAGAGGTACCAAGCATGCGCGGGTGGATCATTTATAAAGATAGCCAAGGCTTGTTAAAACAAGAAACCTATGAAGTAGAACGTTTACTTGCTGCAGCCGAAGAAGAGGGCATAGATTTACAAGTTTATTCGCCTGATCAATTTGACCTGACTATTACCCGTGAAGACGGTAAAAGTATTTTAATTGATGGTAAGTCAGTTGAGCTCCCCGATTTTGTTATCCCTCGCATGGGGGCAAGTACAACTTATTTTGCGCTAGCGATTATTCGCCACCTTGAACGTTTAGGTGTGTATTGTGTTAACAGTTCGCAATCCATCGAAACAGTAAAAGACAAATTATTTGCACAGCAAATTCTTGCAGAGTGTAATTTACCAACGCCAAATACCATGTTGGTTAAATTTCCGGTGAATATTGATTTGGTTGAAAAGCAAATTGGCTTTCCTGTGGTTATTAAAACCTTATCGGGCTCGCAGGGGAGTGGTGTATTTTTATCAAAATCAAAAGAAGAGTTTGATGACTTAATGCAGCTGATTGAGGCTGCAAATCCACAAGCAAACATCATTTTACAGCAGTTTGTTAAGTCCAGTCATGGCCGTGATTTGCGAGTACTTACTATCGGTGGTCGTGCTGTTGCATGTATGGAACGTAACTCACAGGGTAAAAACTTTAAAGCCAATGTTAGTGCAGGTGGCACAGGTAAGTCATTTCCTATTACGCCAGAAATCGAATGGCTTGCAACCCAAACAGCGAACGTACTCAACCTTGATGTAGCAGGCATCGATTTATTGTTTGATGAGCAGCACTTTAAAATTTGTGAAGCAAACTCAAGTCCAGGCTTTGAAGGCTTAGAAGGTGCGTTGGGTATTGATGTCGCTAAAGAGATTTTGCACTTTATTCGCATTCGTTTAGGTATTTTTGATAAACCCACAAAACCAGAAGCGCAAGAAAAAGCAGCTGAGAGCGCAGCTTAATCTTCGGTTATTTTTGCACAAAAGCCATTTTCTGAACTTAGAAATAAGTTGAGTGAATGGCGGTTGCAAATTGCTTGTACGGTTGCAAGGCCTAAACCAAACCCTTCTTTTTGACGCGCCGGATCGCTGCGATAAAAGCGTTTTGTGAGCTGTTGTAAATCATGTTCGTTGACACCCTTACCATTGTCGACAACTGATATACTTTTTTCAGCAATTATTATTTTAATCGTTGCGCCCTTACCAGCGTACTTTATAGCATTTTCGACTAGGTTAAAAATTGCTTGAAACAACAGGTTTCGATCACCGCTTAATTGCCAAGATGAAGAAATAGCGACATCAATTGATTGACCGTTTTGTTCGGCACTGGGTTGTAGAATTTCACTAATATCATTGGCAAGTTGACTACTATCAATTGTTTCGAGCTGCAGCGGAAATTGTCCATGTTCTAAACGTGTGAGCTTTAGCATGGCGTCAAAGGTGTTAATGATACTATTGAGCTGTTCAAGCTCGTAGCCCATTTCTGGCAGCTTTTGTAAACGCTGCTCTAAATTAAGTTTTAATCGTGTCAGTGGGGTTTTTAGATCATGAGCGATATTATCGGTAATTCCCTGTACCAAAGCGAAATTTTCCTCTACTGCATCAAGCATTGTATTGATGTGAGCTGCTAAACGATCAAATTCATCACCTTTATCTTTATGGGATAAACGCGCGCTTAAGTTGCCATTTTGGACTTGTTCGGCTGTTGCATTGAAGTAGTTTACACGACGCAAATGTCGACGAGAAAATAGGTAACCAAACAAGCCTGTTAACGCTATTGCTATGATAAAAGTCCAACTAGCGATTGATTTGAAATCGATGATTAAACGTTGTAAATGCTCTGTGGCAGTGGCAAGCACGATATTGCCATAAACGGTTTTAACTTTGCCTGTTGTGAGTAGGCGTATTTGACCTCGTCCGGTATCAAGAACAGGAAAAACAACTGTTTCAGGGAGTGAGGGGATATTATCGGGTAAAAAGCTTAGCTGCTGGCTTTGTTCATAATCACTCTGCCAAAAAATTAAAACATCACCTTCGCTTCTGAAAACATCAAGCTGTTGAAAAAAGCTTTGCTTGTCAAATTCGGAGGCGAGCGCTTCGATACGTGTTTTTTCGGCATCAAGGCGCCGTTCAACTTGACGGCTCTGCTCGCCAAGTAACAGTTGGTAGATTAAAGTAATCGCAAGTAATAAAGTAACAGCGGTAATTGCTGCAAAGGCCAATGTTAAACGCCAAACTGAGCTTTTTCTTGGGTCGAACAAACGTAGGTTATTTTCGTACATTAACTCTCACTAGCTTTTAAGCGGTAGCCGACACCGCGAACAGTTTCGATTTCTAATTGCGCGGACGCTTCTGTGAGCTTTTTACGAAGCCTCGCAATATGCACGTCAATAACGTTGGTGCCAGGATCAAAATGATATTCCCATACCGATTCAAACAATAAGGTACGGGTGACTAATTTGTCTTGGTGATCTAATAAATACCTAAGCAATTTAAATTCTTTGGGCTGTAAATTAACAGTTTTAGTGTTTACTTCAACTCGTTGATTACTGTAGTCGAGCGTTAAATTGGCAAGACTAATTTTAGTGCTCAGTGGGGCATGAAAGGTATGCCGTTTTATTAAGTTTTCGACTCGAATAGCTAATTCAGAAAAAGAGAAGGGTTTTGTTAGATAATCATCACCGCCGGCTTTTAAACCTGTCACTCTGTCGTCTACTTTATCTAGCGCAGATAGTATTAATACTGGCGTTGTTTTGCCGGTTGCTCTTAATGCTAACAATACCTGTAAACCATCAAGCTTAGGAAGCATACGATCTAGAATAATCGCGTCGTAATGTTCACACGTCGCTAGCATAAGCCCTTGTTGACCATCTTCTGCGCAATCTAATGTGTAGCCTTGCTCAATAAAAGCCTTGTATAAAAACTCGCGATTTTGCTGGTCGTCTTCAACTAATAATAGTTTCATTAATTGCCCCAACGAAGCAAAGGTAAGTTCTTACCCGTCTCAAGATCAATCGCTTTTTTGTGACGCCCTTTGCTGGTTACGAATGTGGCGACCATGTATGTGATACCCATGTCTTGCTCTAATTGGGCTTCAATTAGGTAGTGTGTTGGCTCACTATCTAGTTGAGTTACTAAACCATGTAATGTGTAACCTTTACGGCTCATCAAATTAGCAGCTGCTATTTCTTCTTGTTCATCAAGCTCCGGAGCTTCATATTCAAGCTCTATTACCTTTCCCGCACTGTCTAAAAGTAATTCGATAAATCGTTGTTTTTTAGCTTCATATAAAGTGACTTCGAATACGCTTTGACCATTTTCAATTTCCAGCTCAAACTCAACAATAACGGCATTTTTCGCATAGTGCTGTTCTATGTTATATAAAACTTCAGTCGGGGCGGGGGCTGTGCTTGAATCTAGCATATTAAAAATGGCTGAACTTGCAGCAAAAGCAAGGCCAGAAATTAAGCACAGGCAAGTTAAAACTAGTTTTTTCATAATATTTCGACATTAGTTTGGCAGCACGTTTAGTGCTGCCATTGTTGTATTTTGTTGTTAATCATCAAGCTTACATGCACGTACGATGTTATCTTGTACCCACTGGCATTCTAGATCAACATATTGTTCTGTAAAACTCGCTAAGCTGTTATCTTCACTGATGTAGCCGAATAAACTAGCCTGTTGCGATTCAGTTACTGTTACTATGCCTTTTAATTCAAGAGGTTCATTGCTGTTATCACGTTCGATTTCACTGACAATATAGCTCTGTCCATCAATAAGACCTTCAAGCTCTAACCATTCACCTGAAAGAGTATCTGCTGTTAACCCATCTTCAAAAACGGTTCTATTTGTGATTTTCAAGCTGATGCCATTGATAATAATGTTGCCATTGCTGTAATTGGCAAAGCCAGAAACACTAAAATTACTGCTTAAATTAGGCGAAGTGTGGCTTTTCTCCAGATCTATTTCGTGGGCTAAAAACCAATTATTAGCTTGCTGCCAGATGGCATCTACTTCTATCGTATCTCCTATGGTTAATGTAGCGCGAGTGGTATCTTCAAATTTAGTTTGATCGGTAATACTCACTTGCCATTGATTGTTCAGGGTAACCAAGGAAGCGTCATTGTTGATGAAGGTAATTGTACCAAAAAGCGCTGTATCTAGATCGTCATCAGCTGTAAAGTTATGTTCAGCGTCAACCTCTTGTGCCATTAATAAGTTACCTTCTAAGCGGCCCTCTACTTCAACGAATTGATTGTTTTCTAATGCGCCGTCGATGTCTGCCTGTTGATATTGAACAGTTAAATCACCTAGTTTAAAAGTATAAGAGGCAGTGTTTAGATCTGTTATGAAACCTTCGAGTTCTAATTCTGCGCTGTTAGATAATGGTTGTTGGTAGGTAACCGTGAATTCACTATGGCTATTGTTATAACCGCTTAATTCAACCAGGCTACCATTTGAAAGGTTTTCGGTGTTTAAATTATTTAACTTGAAGCCCGCAATTGTAGCGCCTTGTTCATTGATACTAACAGGCCCTTTAAAACTTGGATCATAATCAATCTGAGTTGCTTCTTTACCATTTGTTTCAACTTCAACCATCATACCCACTTTTAGATCGCTGATTAATGCGTGGTTGTCATCCACCTCAATGTCAGCATTATTTGTGGCTATTTGATGTTGGTTAACTGTAATACTGTTACTTGATATCGCACTTACCTCACCGACTAATAAGCTTGGCAAAGTGAGAGTATTTTGTACTGGTTCCTCACTCTTACTACTACTGCCACAGCCTGAAAGTAGTGCACTGATTGTTGCTAACGAAATAATAGATAGGCGATTTTGATTGATTAGTTTTGTCATGATTGGTCCTTAAATTAGTCAGTGTTTGCAGTTTAACTAAGTAAGGATTGCTTGAAGGTGGAGAGAAAATTAAATTTTGTTAATGTTTGGCATTGCAGTAAATGCCTCTTCTGTATAGTAAATTAACCTTAAAATACTACAAAAGTGTACAGTGCCATCTGGCAAATCATAGGATATGGTAGATTTTTAATTGCAAGGAGTGTGTGTACATGAGTCAGCTCATCAGTCGAGCAACTGCGGGGTTAGTGGCCGTTATTATTGGTTTTACTAGCTCAATTGCACTTATTTATCAGGTCGTTATGGTGTTAGGTGGCACACCTGATTTGGTTGCTAGCTGGGTATTAATGCTTGGTCTTGCTATGGGCGTCAGCTCAATTGCGTTGTCTTACTACTACAAGGTGCCTATTCTTATCGCGTGGTCAACAACCGGAGCGGCACTCCTTATTTCAAGTGCCCAAGGGTATAGCTTAAATCAAGCTGTTGGCGCGTTTATGTTCTCCGCTGCGCTGGTGTTTTTGTCTGGCATTACTGGCGTGTTCGAAAAAATGATGAATAAGATCCCAAGTCAACTGGCCTGTGCAATGCTTGCAGGCGTGTTGGTGAATTTTGGTATTGATGTGTTCAACTTTATGAACGAGCTGCCTTTAGTGATTGGGTTAATGGTGGCTGTTTATTTATGTGGAAAACGTTACTTTCCACGCTTTGCTATGCTCGCAGTGGTTGTGGCGGGATTTTTAATAGCAGGTGTAACTGGGCAAATTGATACCTCTAGCTGGCAGTGGAAAATGAGCGAGTTTGCTTACATTGCACCTGAGTTTGATTTAAACGCCATGATAAGTGTTGGTTTACCGCTGTTTATTGTGACTATGACGTCGCAAAACTTACCAGGTATTGCTGTATTAAAAGCGCATCACTATAAAGCCCCTGTGTCGGCAGCGTTAAATGTAACCGGGCTATTAAATGTATTTATTGCACCACTTGGTGGTTATGCCATTAATCTAGCGGCTATCACCGCTGCCATTTGTATGAGCCCTGAGGCTGATAAAGATCCAAGAAAACGTTATTGGGCAAGCATTGCTGGTGGGGTGTTTTACATTATTATGGCGCTCCTCGCGGCAACCTTGGTTGGTTTGGTAGCAAGCTTGCCACAGGCATTGATTTTGGCGTTGGCGGGTATCGCACTATTTGCCACTATTGCCAGTAGCTTACAGCAAGCTTTAACTGAGGCGTATTATACCGAAGCCGCTATCGTGACCTTTTTGGTCACAGCGTCTAATCTAACTTTGTTCTCGGTTGGTTCTGCATTTTGGGGAATTGTTGCAGGTACGGTGACTTTGGTTATGACACGCAAAGATTAGTGACACGCTTCAATATTAAAAAAGCCCTAGTTACTGTATATAATAGCTAAGGCCTTTTGTTATTTAAGTAGTGGTTTTATCACTTCAAACATTGCATTGATATGGTCATCGCGGGTATTCAATGCTGGAATGTAGCGGTACTTTTCACCGCCTGCATGCTCAAAGTTTTCGCGGTTTTCGCCTTCGAGTTCTTCTAGTGTCTCTAAACAGTCGGCACTAAACGCAGGGCTTAAAATTGCAACGTCTTTAATGCCTTCAGCAGGGTAGCTTTCAAGGGTTGCGTCTGTGTATGGCTTCAACCATTCAGCTTTACCAAAACGGCTTTGAAAGGTTGTTACAGCAAAGTCTTTTTCAAAGCCAAGTTTCTCAGCCACTAAACGGGTGGTTTGCATACAAAAACAGTAGTAAGGGTCGCCGTTTTCTAAAAACAGTTTAGGTGTACCATGGTACGAAAACACCAACTTTTGTGGCGTGCCATGGGCATTTAGATCTTCGCTAATGCTAGCGGCTAGAGCATCAATGTAAGTCGGGTTGTCGTGATAACCATTAATAAAATGCAGCTCTGGCACCCAGCGCCACTTGCGAAGCACATTTGATACTGCATCAAATGTTGAGCCAATGGTCGTGCTTGAATATTGTGGGTACATAGGCAGCACAATCACGCGAGTGATACCTTTTTCGCGCAGCTCTTCAAGGCCTGCTTCAATTGAAGGGTTACCGTAGCGCATGGCCATAACTACTTCGGTGTCGTGGTGTCCTTTGTCTTTTAAAAGGGCTGCTAACTTTTTGCTTTGCTCTCGGGTAATATGAGTAAGCGGTGAGCCGTTTTCAGTCCAGATACTTTTATAAAGTGCTGCTGAACGTTTTGGGCGTAACGTAAGTACAAAGCAATAAAGGATGATCATCCAAATGAAACGCGGGATCTCGACAATTCGTGGGTCTGATAAAAACTCGCGTAAATATGTTCTAAGTGCCGCGGTAGTAGGGGCGTCTGGGCTCCCTAAGTTGGTCAGTAAAATGCCCGTTTTTTTGTTGAATCGGCCGTCGTGCGGCTTATCGGTAATGGCGGAAAATCGCGACACTGAGTGCTCCTGTATGAAGTAATCGTAATATAAATCACATTGTAACGAAGTAAGCTGACTATGTGATCACTTTATTCGCTAATTTTTGATCATGATCCTGAAAGGGTTCGGTTTTTTCGATTCTAGTTGTTGCAGTTTATTAATCGATTTAGGGCCAAATACATGCCCTTTTGGCAACAGTAAAATACCGTCGTAATTTCTGAGCGCGTGACCAAGTACCATGCCATTTTTAAGGTTTTGTGCTGAAAGAATTTTCATAGTGCCAACATTTTGAACACTCGCACAGTTAATTTCTAAGCTATTAAATATTTCTAAAATTTTTGGGTGGTAGTATGTTCCGCTATAGAGCTGTAATTGATCGCGAGCCCTTTCAAAATTACTGCTCTCTGAGCTTGAAAGTTGTGCAACGGCTTGCCAAAAATCACGGGCTACAGCTAATATCATCGCGGCTTTTGGAATCTCATTCCCTTTTAACCCTTTCGGTTTTCCTGTCCCATTATAGTGTTCAAACTGGTAATAAATTGCTTCAGATACATCACTTAAGTGAGGCGCAGGCATGAGCATTAATTGTGCTGTACTTGGGTGCGTATAAAATAGTTTTCGTTGTGTTTCAGTGAGCTCTTTAGTTGGTTTTTTATAAAGCTCTGGCTCCATTGCAAGTAGACCTATTTGTGATAAGTATCCTGCCATTTCTGTCATTTCTATAAGTTGATTGTCTAGACCAAGGCGCGTGGCTAGTTGTTTACAGGTAGCAGCAATATTTTGAGCTTGTGTTCCATCTAGGTAAGGGTTGGCATTTATAAAGTTATATAAAATCTCAAAAGTAGCGCGATGCTCATGCTTCTCTCGTTCATTTACTGTTTCAAGTTGTTTTAATACTTTACGGATTTGTTGTGTGCGCTTTTCTACCATTTGCTCAAGGTTGTTGTTTAGCTCTTTTAGTTGGCTGTTTTGCGCTTTAATTTTTTGTTCTAACTGTTGATTCTGGCGTTTCAAAGATGTTTTTTCTATCGCATCATTTATATTGCTTAGTAGTAATTCGTTTTGCCATGGTTTTTGTATGTAAGTATGAATTTTACCGATATTGACTGCAGCAATCGTGTTTTCTATATCTGAGTAACCGGTTAGTAAAATGCGCTGTGGTTCAGGAGCAATGGTGAGTGCCTGTGCGAAAAACTCAGCCCCATTCATGCTTGGCATACGCATGTCGCAGATAATTACATCAAAACTATAATTAGCTAGAGTTTTAAGTCCATCTTTGGGATCTGAGCAGGCTTTTACGGTGATATTGTTAGCTGATAATAACCGCAAAAGAGTTCGCAGCACTATTTCATCATCATCAATGCATAAAACCTGAATATGTTGTTTGCTAATTTGCTCTGCCATGCCATTTTACTATGAATCATCGTTAATCAATAACATAGCCTTAAATTAAGCCTTGTGCTAGGTTTTAAAAGAGACAAACACAGTTTGAGATTAAAATGGATGATTTTAAACAAGCTTATTTATTAGAGAAAGCGGCCAGAGAAGAGGCCGAACAATTGCTTGCCGATAAAAGCCGGATTCTGGTAGCTGTTAATAGTGAGCTTGAACAAAAAGTTGCTGATTTAGAGCATCATCAAGCTATGTTTATTCAAGCTGAAAAAATGGCAACTTTAGGCACATTGTGTGCTGGAGTCGCACATGAAATTAATAACCCGCTTGCTTATAGTATGAGTAACCTTGATAGTTTGAAAAGCTACTGTGGTTTCTTCAGCAAGCTACTGAAATTATGTAGCGAGTTTAGTGAAAATCACATAGACAAAGAGGCTTTTCATCAACAGCTGGTGGATCTAAACCAAGTACACTCTTTTGCGTTTGTTGCTGATGATTTACCTGATTTAATTGATGATACAGAACAGGGTTTGCAACGGATTAGTAAAATAGTGTCGAACTTGTTGAATTTTTCTCGCCCTAAAAGTCAGGATATGCAGTTTGCTGATATGACAGATGCAGTGACAAGTGCGGTGAAACTTCTTACTAATCAATTAAGAAATTGTCATTTGCAATCGCAATATAGCCCAATATCTCAAAGCTGGTGTAATCTAGCTGCTATTAGCCAAGTAATTGTTAACCTTTTAATTAATGCTAAACAAGCTTGCGATAATCAAGACTCTCAAACAAAAATTACTATCAGTGTTTATGAGCTAGAGCAACACATATATATCGACATTGAAGATAATGGCATTGGTATGTCAGCAGAGACCATCGCTAAAATATATGATCCTTTTTTCACTACTAAACCAGTAGGAGAAGGTACCGGCATGGGTATGACGATGGTGTATGCTATTGTGCATGAACATAAAGGTCGAATTGATATTCAAAGCTCGCAAGGAATTGGCACAAGAATGAGTTGCGTATTTCCTGTTTTGAGTCAGGTAACTAGTTGACAATATTTCAGTTGTTGCAAAAATTTGTGGATTCGCTAGTGTAGAACTAAACCCATTTAAAATTATTGAAAAGGCACGTTATGCTCAATCAACAAAGTTCAGATGTTTTTAACAACTATCTCGCCAGTCAAAGTACAACGAATCAAGTGAGTTTGGATCAAGTGCTTGGCTATATGTCTGGTTTGTTAGCCTGTTCAGAGTTTTTTGGAGAGTCAGAGCTTGCCAATTACATTGCTGATAATGATGAAGCGGTATTCAACACCTTAATGACGGATTCTGAGCCACGCGATGCAATGATTGAGCTGCTCGATAATGTGACCGAGGCACAAGTTGAACAAAAGAAGATTTTAGCCGAATTATATCCAAATGAAGTAAACAGCAATGAGCCAAGCCAAGCACTGCAAGATTTTTGTAGCGGCTATATTGCAGCTTATATCGTGAATCAAGAAATTTGGCACAGCGATTTACAATTTTTACTGCAAGCGGATGGTCAACAAGAAAATGAAAGCGAAGATGGTCAATTGTTTATTGATAATTTTGAAGCAACTCTCGATTTGCTTACCACCTTTGCAATGTGGGATCAGGCGCTAGCAAACCACCCTGAACCAGATAAACTAGGCGAAGGGTTTGTGACCTTCTTTAACGCACTAGACGAGAGTTTATCTGAAATTGCCACTATGGCGTTAATGCTTGAAGATGAAAAGCTGGCGATGTTGGAACAAGATAAGTAAATACTCCTCACCTCAGTAGAGATAAGCTGATAGTTGCATTATTTTGCTTATTTCTGCTGTAAAGCGAATAATTCCCACCACTGAAACTCTATTAATACTATAAATAGAAATATTTATACCTAAGTCGTACCTCTTTTTTCTTTCATTTTGTGGATTTGTTGATAGGATGTTTTGTAAAGGTTAACTCGCAGGCTTGAGTTAGCTTTCAAACTTGTGATTTTAAAATCAATAATACGTGCTTAGTGCTTTTCTAAATTTCTCCAAAAGGGGCGTCTTTTGTTTTAAGGAAAGCCAGAATATCAACAGGATACACATGACAACACATTCTTTAAGTATGCTGGCCGTTGCGGTCAGTGTGGCTGTTTCTGCGACTTCAGTGCAGGCAGCTGAGCAAGCACCTGCTGCCAAAGCAGATAAAAACATCGAACAAATCTCTGTATTAGGCTCTCGGGTTGCTAATCGTACGGCTACCGAATCAACATCACCCGTTGATTTAATTGATGCAGATGACCTAAACAAAGGTGGTTTTACTGAGCTCGGCCAAAGTCTGCAAGCGACGGCTCCTTCATTTAACTTTTCACGCACGCAAGTATCAGATGGCTCTGACTTATTTAGACCAGCGACTCTTCGTGGTTTACAGCCTGACCAAACGTTAGTGCTTATCAATGGTAAGCGCCGTCATAACCAATCTATTTTTGGCTTAAATGGTACTGTAGGTGCCGGTGCTGCAGGTACCGATATGAACGCGATTCCGCTTACCGCTTTAAAAGGCGTTGAAGTACTTCGTGATGGTGCTGCGGCGCAATATGGCTCAGATGCGATTGCTGGTGTTATCAACTTATCGTTAAACGATTCAACTGGTGTAACAACGGGCTATGTGCAAGCGGGTAGTACAGGTGAAGGCGATGGTGACACTATTTCAATGGGTTTAAACCGGGGTTTTGATTTAGGTGATGAAGGCGGCTTCATTAACTTTTCTTTAGAATACCGTGATGCTGATGGCACCAACCGCGCAGAGCGTGATACTGGTGGCTCAGTTGATGTACCAGCAGGTACGCTATCTGACGAGGTTCGTTGGGGGCAAGGTAATGCTGATAGCGAATTTACGTCTGTGTTTTATAACATGGCGTTACCATTTGGTGAGACTGAGCTTTACTCATTTGGCGGATACTCAAACCGTACTGCGCTAGGTAATGGTTTTTATCGTAACTTTGACCAAGCAGCGAAAAACGTGGTGCAAGTATATGGCGATGGCTTTTTACCTCGTATCGATAACGAAGCTGAAGATATTTCGTTTTCACTTGGTTTACGCGGTGAGTTAAATCCAGATTGGAGCTATGACGTATCTGCAGTATATGGTGAAAACAGTTATGATTTTACGTCAAAAAACACCCTAAATGCGTCGTATGCTGCTGAATATGTTGCGAATAACCCTGATGCAAGCGATGCTGATATTGTTGCAAATGCAGGCCCTAATGGTGGCTACTCAGGTGGCTTTAGGTTTGATCAAACAACAGTAAATGCAGACCTGAATGGTATTGTTGATATTGGCCGCAGTGAGCCTTTATATGTATCAGTGGGAGCTGAATACCGTAAAGAGAATTATGAAATCGTGCCGGGCGAAGAAGCGTCTTATGCGTGTGGTTTAGCTAATTCAGATACTTCATTCCCAGCGGTAAACGACAGCAGCGTATTTGCTGAGTGTGGTTTCCAAGCTTATAACGGTTTACGCCCTGAAGCGTCAAATAAAGAGAGTCGTCACAGCTATGCATTTTATGTGAATGCCGAAACGTTGATCACGGATGCATGGCAAGTAAGTACAGCGCTTCGTTATGAAGACTTCTCTGATGCCGGTGATGACATCATTGGTAAGCTAGCAACGCGCTATGAAATTACCGATGACTTTGCCGTGCGTGGTGCGATTTCGTCTGGCTTTAGAGCGCCATCATTGCAACAAAGTGCGTACACTGCTTACACTACAAACCTAGGTGCTGGTGGTGTGTTATTGCAGTCATTCACAGCAACTGCTGGCTCTGATTTCCCATCAGCACTTGGTGTTGATAGTCTAGGCCTTGAAAGCTCTGAAAACTTAAGTGCGGGTTTTGTTTATAACGTAACAAGCGATTTATCATTAACTGTTGATTTTTATCATGTAGAGATCAAAGACAGAATTACCCTTGGCAGCTTAATGTCGGCGGACGATGTGGCATTTAGTGCCGAGGCTGTGGCTGCGCTTAATGCAACAGGGGCACAGCAAGCCAACTACTTCTCAAACTCAGTTGATTCAACCACTAAAGGGGTTGATATTATTGCTTCGTACCGCACCGATTTATACGGCGGTAATTTCTCAGCAACCTTCGCGGGTAACATTAACGAAACTGAAATTGATGATGTAAATGCACCAGAGGGTATTCCTGAATCAATCGCCCTTGATGATTTACAACGTAGTTTCTTAACAGACGGTCAACCAGGTGAGCGTGCAACGCTAACGTTTGAATACGATCGTGGCGATTTCAACAGCATGCTACGCTTTAATTACTATGGTGAAACAGACGTTAAATACTTTGGTAATGACCACATTGGTTTGCCTGATGAGCTATCACCTACCGGTGAGTTTAAAGACACAAGCACGGTAGAATCGGCGGTATTAGTGGATGTTAATGTGGGCTATCAGCTAACTGACGAACTCATGCTATCGGCGGGTATTGATAATATCTTTGATGTAACGCCAGACGAACTAGGCGAAGATGAAGCGCTTGATTTTATTACAAATAAAGCATTCAAATACCCTGTTCGAGCACTACCTTATGGTTTTGATGGTATGACCTACTACGCAAAATTAAGTTTTAGTTTTTAATTCCTAAGTTGATATGAAACTTAAATAGCGCCTAACGGCGCTATTTTTTTGCTTAATTGTAGTATCCGACATTTGTCTTTAATTAGAGAGTTGCAAGGGGAAAGTTTGCGAGTTTCGAGATACTAGATGCGAGTCTGTAGCAGCGATTTTATATCGCGTTTACACTCGCATCACGCATCTCGTATCTCGCATCCATCACCAATGTCGCGGCATAAAGCCGCTGCTACGTAGGCGTTATGCTTGCATGGCGCGCGAAACAAGTTTCACGCCTACGTCTAAATCGTTTCACATTTGTGAGGTGTTTGAGAGTTCATGGCTAAAGCCATTCCTACGAACGACATCAAATTTGTAGCAGCGATTTTATATCGCGTTTATCCTCACACCTAGCACCTAGCACCTAGCACCTAGCCCCTCGAACATCTCATCTCATAATTCGCATCCATCACCAATGTCGAGCCATAAAGTCGCTGCTACGTAGGCGTTATGCTTGCGTGGCGCGCGAAACAAGTTTCACGCCTACGTCTAATCGTTTTACATTTGTGTGGTGTTTAAGAGTTCATGGCTAAAGCCATTCCTACATACGACATCAAATTTGTAGCAGCGATTTTATATCGGGTTTATTCTCGCATCTCGCATCTCGCATCTCGCATCTCGCAACTCGCAACTCGCATCTCGCAACTCGTAACTCGTAACTCGCACCAATGTCGAGCCATAAAGCCGCTGCTACGTAGGCGTTATGCTTGCATGGCGCGCGAAATAAATTTCACGCCTACGTCTAATCGTTTTACATAGGTGTGGTGTTTAAGAGTTCATGGCTGAAGCCATTCCTACGAACAACATCAAATTTGTAGCAGCGATTTCATATCGCGTTTTATCCTATTCAATGCGCAGCCTCTTTGAGAATTTTTGTTTTCTCTGTGTACCGCGAAGCGCCTCTTTGTTGTCTGTGATTAAAATTATTTTCACAAAGAGAAGTTTATGAGAAGAAAAAGAGGAAGTGAAAACACCTCCTCCATAATTGTAATATTTTTGCTATTTCATACCATTAACCACTCGGTCGCAAATCTCGCGCATTTGTTGTTTTATTTCGGGTTCTTTTTCATCGAATATCTTGTTGATCCGCTCGATATAGGCATGGTTTTCTTCGAATGGCACGCCGATTTCGTAGACATCGGCGGCTTCGCGTAGCATTTCTTTATCGAACTCACTGAAAATATCGACCATTTCTTGGGCTTTCTCTTGCTCAATACCGAGTGCTTCAAAAGCTGAGCGGCCCATACGCATGGTACTGTCGTATGTTTCGCGAATAATATCTCGACAACCGTAAGCCCATAAATCGTATACATGATGGCGGTCTACAGCGCGGGCAACCACATGTAAATGCGGGTAATTTTGCATCGCATAACGAACTAATTTAGTGATTTGTTCGGCATCATCAAGCGCAACAACCAGCAGTTTTGCATCTTCAATGCCTGCAGCACTGAGTAAGTCTGGTCGAGTTGCATCACCAAAGAAGTTACGAATACCAACACGCTCTAAGGCTTCGAGTTGCTTGTAGTTGTAATCAATCACAGTCGTTTTATAGCCGCCAGCTTGTAAAATACGGTCAACCAGCCCACCCATTCTGCCTGAGCCTGCAATGATCACATGGCTATCATCGGGAAACTCGTCTGTTTCTTTTCCTGGTTGCTCACAAATGAAACGGGGTGCTATCACACGCTGATAAAGGATATATAACCCAGGTGAAAGTAGCATGGATAAAGTAACAACCAGTAAAAGTTGGTCGGCGATGTTGTCTGCCAATACATTATTAGAGACACTGTAAGCAAGTAGTACAAAACCAAACTCACCAGCTTGAGCAAGCCCCAGTGCTAGCAACCAGAGTGCGGCGCCTCTAAGACCAAAAATACGACCTAAAATAAGCAGTACAGCTGTTTTTGTTACAATCAATGCACTGGTTAAGAGCACAATGGTAGCTAGGTTATCTGCGAGTAATTGAAAATTGATACTAGCGCCAACGGTGATAAAGAATAATCCTAGCAACAGCCCTTTAAAGGGATCGATATTACTTTCGAGTTCGTGTTTATAAGGTGAATTTGCAAGCACAACACCCGCTAAAAAAGTACCAAGTGCAGGTGATAAGCCTACTAACGACATCATCAAAGCGATACCAATAACAAAGAATAGGGCTGTTGCAGTAAATAATTCGCGAAGCCGTGCTTGTGCTACAAATCTAAAAATGGGTGCGGTTAAGTAGTTACCGCCAAAAACAACGAGCGCTATCATACCTAAAGTAACCAGCGCTGCTTGCCAGCTCTCAAGACCCGCCACCAAGCTTAAACTAGCATGAGTGTCTTCACTTGTATGGGCTGTATCTGCAATGGCTGGCGCTAATTCAGGTAAAGCAAGTAAGGGAATAAACGCAAGCATAGGAATAACGGCTATGTCTTGAGTAAGTAATACGCTAAATGAGGCTTGACCACCATCTGATTTTAATAACCCGCGCTCTGAAAGCGTTTGCAGCACAATCGCGGTCGATGAAAGTGATAAAATTAAGCCTATTGTAAGTGCTGTTTGCCAAGCATGACCAAATGCTAAACCAATACCCGTAAAGGCGGCAGATGATAAAACCACCTGTCCGCCACCAAGTCCAATAAGCTGTTTTCGCATTGACCAAAGCGCTTTGGGTTCAAGCTCTAAGCCAACAATGAACAGCATCATTACCACACCAAATTCAGCAAAATGCTGAATGGCAATCACATCAACATTTAAAAGTGTCAGTGTTGGCCCAATAACAATACCAGCGAGTAAGTAGCCAAGTACTGAGCCTAACCCCAGTTTGCTGGCAATAGGCACGGCAATAATACCTGCAATAAGGAAAATATAGGCGATTAAGAGAAAGTCAGTCATCGTAATCCTGTTTGTTTTTAATTAACTATGGATGGTTTCGCTAGTTTTGCCAGTAGTTAGGTAGTGAATGCAATCAAAAAGCGAATTTAGTCAGTAAAATGACAACAAGGAATGGTGTTTAGTCAAAACAAGTAAGACAAAATAAGGGGTAAAAAATCATCGTTTTTTTATTAAAAATACTTGCGTAGAGCTTGGCTAGGTATATACTCGCAGCACGTTTAATAGGAGCAAAAAATGAGCAAAAAGAAACAACGCGCACAAGGCCAAGTTGATACTGGTCGTGGTGTAATCAACGACAATGTGTACGCCGCAATGGTGACATCTAAGCTGTTCACAGCAAAAGTAGAGAAACCTAAAAAAGGTAAAGGTGCTTATCAACGTAAGGCAAAACATGCAGGACGAGAGTCCTATTTAATCGCTGCTTAATTAAGTTGTGATCAAATAGGATTTTTGTGAAAAGCAAACACTGAGTGTTTGCTTTTTTTATGACTAAAATTCGTGTTAAGAATAAATTTCCCCCAATTTTAATAGAAATTTTTACCTAAAAACTAATTTATTCGTTATATACCCAGAATCGATACGGTAATTATTTTTGTTTTACCTCACATAACCTCTGACTATTTTGTGCGCAAACCAGATAAACCGTACTTTTGTGGTTAAAATATTGTTAATTTCATGTTCATTTTTACTCTGTAGAATCATCCTCGTTTTTGCTTTTCAATAAAAATAATTAATTCTTTTTTAGTGTTTATATTTAAATTTTGCATCAAAAAGTGTGTTTATTTTACCCTTTATAGGTAAATGAAAACTTGACGTAATAGCGCTTTGTGTTACTTTAAAGTTGGATTTGTAAAATAAATGTTATTAAAACTTTGGGCGGAGGGAGCGAATGAGCTCGCATAAATTAATAAAAAATGCCTTTAAACTGAGTGCGCTGTCACTAGGTTTATACGGCTTTACAGCACAGGCTGCGATTGATTGCAGCAACTTAGAAGTGTGGCAACAAGGGCAAACTCATGTTGGTGGTGATCAGGTTCAAGCACAAGGTAGCGCTTATGAAGCCAAGTGGTGGACGCAAACCAACCCTGTGGAGACTTCTGGTGTCGATCAAGAGTGGCGTTTATTGGGTGTTTGTGACAGCGTTGTCAATGAAAATCAAGCACCTCAAATTAGCAGCTTAACACCCGCAGAGGGTTCTTTATTTACCATAAGTGACAGCGTTGTCATAGGTGCGATCGCTGCTGATCCTGATGGTAGTGTGGCAAGTGTAGAGTTTTTTGTTGATGGTACTTCGCTGAGTGTTGTGACAAGCGCACCTTATTCAGCGAGCTGGCAAGCAACCCAAGGCAGCCATGTAATCAGCGCGGTCGCAACGGATGATTTAGGGCTAACCTCTACAGCGGTTGCACATTCAGTGAATGTGTCTGATGACGTTGAGCCGGTCAACCAAGCACCGGTGGCAAGCATTGAATTTAGCTCACTGCCGTCACAAGTAACTGTGGGTGACAGTGTGGTGTTTGCGCTTTCTGGCACTGATAGCGATGGTCAAGTGACCGCGTTATCGTTAACTGAAAACAGCACTGAAGTTCATCAAGCAAGTGCTGCTTCTTCAAGTTACACGTGGCAGGCTCCAGCACTTGGGCAATTTTCATTTACCTTAACGGTGACCGATAACGAAGGCGCGACGGATACACAAAGCAAAGTTGTGAATGTTGTTGAAGCAACAGAGCCAGGCACAGATTGTAAACCGCAAGGTTTATACCAAACGCCGGGTGTAAATACCCCATATTGTAGCGTGTATGATGCAAATGGCCGCGAGAAAATGGGCCCAGATCATCCACGCCGCGTTATTGGTTACTTTACGAGTTGGCGAAATGGTGCCAATGGCCAGCCAAGCTACTTAGTTAACGATATTCCTTGGGACAAGATCACCCATATCAACTATGCCTTTGCGCATGTTGATGGTAATAACAAGGTCTCGATAGGTGATCCAAATGCAGCTGGCAACCCAGCGACAAACATGACTTGGCCGGGCGTTACAGGCGCTGAAATGGATCCAAGCTTTAGTTACACAGGTCACTTTAACTTACTCAATAAATTCAAAAAACAACACCCAGATGTAAAAACCTTAATCTCTGTAGGTGGCTGGGCTGAAACAGGTGGTTATTTTGGTGAAGACGGTACTCGCGTAAACAGCGGTGGTTTCTACACGATGACAACCAATGCCGATGGCTCAGTGAACCAAGCGGGGATTGATGCCTTTGCGAAAAGTGCCGTTGAGTTTATTGAAACCTACGGTTTTGATGGTGTCGATATTGATTACGAATACCCATCGTCAATGAATGACTCAGGCCACCCTGATGATTTTCCTATCTCTAATGCTCGTCGCGCAGGTCTTAACGCCTCGTATCGTGTATTGATGCAAAAACTACGTGAAGAGCTTGATATTGCAGGTGAAAAGGCAGGTAAACATTACTTACTAACGATTGCTTCGCCATCTTCAGGTTACTTATTACGTGGCATGGAAACATTCCAAAGCGTGAAGTATCTCGACTACGTTAACATTATGTCTTATGACTTACATGGTGCATGGAATTCACATGTAGGCCATAACGCAGCCTTGTTTGATACCGGTCTTGATTCTGAATTAGCGCAATGGGGCGTTTATACCACCGCTGAGTTTGAAGGTATTGGCTACTTAAATACGGATTGGGCTGTGCGTTACTTCCGCGGTGCGGTCTCTGCAGGTCGAATCAATATTGGTATTCCATATTATACCCGTGGCTTTAAAGATGTATCCGGTGGTACTAATGGTTTATGGGGCCAAGCAGCGCTACCAGATCAATCAAAATGTGCGAAAGGGACTGGCGTTGGTGAGAAAAATCAATGCGGTAATGGCGCACTCGGCATTGATAACCTATGGCACGATAAGAACGATGTTGGTGAAGAAATGCCAGCAGGTTCTAACCCACTATGGCATGCGAAAAATCTTGAAAATGGCATTAACCCTTCTTACCTTGAAATCTATGGTCTAACGCCAGAAACTGATGCAGATGATGTATTAACGGGTACTTATACACGTTTTTACGATGATGTAGCGGTTGCTCCATGGCTATGGAATGCAGAGAAAAAGGTATTCTTATCAATTGAAGATGAGCAATCAATGGCAACTAAAGTTGATTATGTTATCAACAATGGTCTTGGCGGCATCATGTTCTGGGAGCTTGCCGGTGACTATGATTATGACTCAGCGAAAGGTGAGTACTTCATGGGCTCAAGCTTAACCACACTTGCTTACGATAAATTTAACCAAAGTGGTGTGGCTTACAGCACTCATCAAGGTAATGTCGATTTCACCCTGCCAAGCGAAGCGGTTGACGTAAGCTTTACAGTGAAAGACTTTCCAATTGGTGATGATAACTACCCAATCGCACCTACATTCGCATTCAACAATAACTCAGGTATCGACTTAAGCGGCGCAAAAATCAGCTTTGATGTGCCCGTTTCTACCTCGGCAATTTTCAAATCAAATTGGAATGCACAAGAAAAGCTCGGCATGGCTGTTGAAGCGAATGGCTCTAATGCGGCTGGCGATAATATCGGCGGCTTTGAAAATGAGTTTCATCGTTTTTCAATCACCTTAGTGAATGAGTGGGGCGGTATCGAAAAGTCATTTAACACAGGTGAAACCGTTGAGGCGCAAGTTATGTACTACATGCCAATTACGGGGCCAACTAACTTCACGATTGAGAAAAATGGCAAAACTTACGCCTTCAAATACGAATACCCAATGCTACCAGATGGCACTGCCGGCAGTGGTGATACTGGCGGTGACACCGGTGGTGATACGGGTGGCGAGGGAAGCTGTAATGGTGTTGATGTAGCAAGCATCCCTGTGTATCCAAATTGGCCGCAAACTGATTGGGCTGGTAATCCAAGCCATGCTGTTGGCGGCGACCTAATGAATCACAACAACGTGATTTACGAAGCAAAGTGGTGGACGAGCACAGAACCAGGCACATCTGCTGACTGGACGGTGAGTTGCACGCTTTAACCAACTAAGCGGAGCAAGCACTTTGCTCCGCATTTCTACAGCGAGAACAACAATGAAAGTAATGAAATCAAAGGCATTGTCTTTATCGGCAGTGGCAACCAGTATGCTGCTTGCCTGTGCATCAAGCCATGTGAATGCCCACGGATTTTTAGAAAGCCCGAAGGCTCGTCAAGCGATATGTAATGCTGATGGTGGGTACTGGTGGCCTGCTGATGGTACGGGTATTCCTAACCTTGCTTGTCGTGCAGCGTTTGTTGAAGCAGGGCATGTACAGTTTGTGCAAGACATTGAATTTTCAGCTAATACCATTGATTACACAAGCCTTGATGCAGTAAAGCAAAGCGTGCCTGATGGCCGATTATGTGCCGCAGGCGACCCTGAAAAACGCGGTATGGATTTACCTTCAGCACATTGGCAACGCAGTGAGGTTATTCCTAATGCGAATGGCGATATTTTAGTGCGTTTTTTAGCAAGTACGCCGCATAACCCGAGTTTCTGGCAGTTTTATTTAACAAAACCGGGCTTTGATAGTGCGACTCAAGTGCTTACTTGGGATGATCTAGAGCTTGTTGAAGAGTACGGTAATCTTGATTTTAGCATTGATGCTAACAACGACCGTTACTATGAAATGAGCGTGTCTATCCCACAAGGGCGCAGTGGTGATGCCATTTTATATACGCGTTGGCAACGAGATGATGCCGGTGGCGAGGGCTTCTACAACTGTAGCGATATCAATATCGTTAGCGATGCGACCCCAACAGAGCCAAGCGATTGGACAGCAATCAGCTACTTTGTTCGTCAAGGACAAGACGCTGAGGTTGGCGGTAGAGTGTCAGCGAGGTTATTTGATGAAAATGGCCAAGAGTTACTCACTCAACAAATGCAGATCACAGCTGATAACCAAGCTAATTGGCAGGCTGAATTTGCAGCACTGTTAAACCTTAATTACGCGCACTTAGTTAATATTGGCGTGCAAAATAGCGCTGGAGATATTGCCTTTGATGCGTCTGATTTAATGACTAATCAGGTCTTTACAACGAATGCAAATTACAGCTTTGCACTAAGCGTACAAGCGGCTCCTGACAATACCGCGCCAATAATTCATCAACCAGATGACCTTCAAGTCGAAGAAGAAAGCAGCACCGCGATACACCTACACGCCTTTGATGATCAACAAAGCACATTAACTTATAGCTGGGATGTACCTGCACCACTGAGCTTTACGGGTAGCGATGCCAACATCACGCTAAATGCCCCCTCTGTAGATGCTGATACAAGCTACACCGTAAGAGTATCGGTGTCAGATGGCGAGCTCACAAGCCAAGTAAGTTTTACCGTGACTGTGCTCAATAGCACTGTGGTCGACCCTGACCCTGTTGATCCGAGCGTGCCTGCTTGGAATAGCACAAGCCAATACAACACGGGCGATAAAGTGAGTTTTAACGGCGGCGTTTACAGTGCGAAATGGTGGAACCAAGGCGCACAACCAGATAGTAGTGATGCATGGCAGCTTGAATCTGGCAGTGCATCAATCGAGTGGAACAGCGGCAAAGCCTATCAAGGCGGCGACGAAGTAACCTATCAAGGACAGCGCTATCGAGCGCAGTGGTGGACCCAAGGAGATGTACCGGGTGCCAGCCAAGTATGGACAGAAATCTAAAGTTTTGTAGTTCAAACTTTATCAATAACAGCGTAACGCTATATAAAAACAGATAAGAGAGAATCATGAATATAAAACAATTAAGCGCAGCCATTGGTGTTGCACTCTTTGCAAGTGCAGCGAATGCAGCACCTTCAACACCAACCATTATTTGGGAGCCACAAGAGTACTCATTTGTTGAGGTTGATCTTGAAGGTACAGGCTCATACAAGAGCTTAGTGAACCGCGTTGATGAAGTCACTATCAGCATTGAATGGAACGCATGGAGTGGGGATGGCGGCGACAGCTATAAAGTGTACTTCGATGATATGTTGGTTAATGAAGGCTCGCTGGCAGCAGGCACTAAAAGTGGTGTTATTAGCTTCCCGTATGATAAAGCAGGTCGTCACACATTATATGTAGAACTATGTGAAGGCGGTACCACCTGCGCGCGCAGTGAAGGTAAGCCAATTGTTATTGCCGATACAGATGGCGGTCACTTAGCGCCATTGCCGATGGATTATGATCCAAACAACCAAGATATTGGCACCAAAGATGGTCTTGTTACCGGTGCCTACTTTGTTGAATGGGGTATTTATGGTCGCGATTTCGACGTAACCAATATACCAGCACAAAACCTCAGTCATATCTTGTATGGGTTTATTCCAATTTGTGGACCTAATGACTCGTTAACAGGTGGCCCTAAAAACGCGTTAAATACTGCCTGTGCGGGTTCGCAAGATTTTGAAGTTGTGATCCACGACCCATGGGCTGCGATTCAAAAAGCGCTACCGGGTGTTGATAGTAATGACCCAATTCGTGGTACATATTCGCAGTTAATGGCGTTAAAGCAGCGCTATCCTGATCTGAAAATTTTACCATCAGTGGGTGGTTGGACTTTATCAGACCCATTTGCCTACTTTACCGATAAAGCAAATCGCGACACGTTTGTGGCATCAATGGAAGAGTTTTTAAGAACGTGGAAGTTCTACGACGGTGTTGATATTGACTGGGAATACCCGGGTGGTCAGGGGGCTAATCCAAACTTAGGCGACCCAGTTGCTGACGGCCCAGCATACGTTGCGTTAATGCAAGAGCTGCGCGCGATGCTTGATAAGCTTGAAGCAGAGACTGGTCGTGAGTATGAGTTAACATCAGCGATTGGTGCGGGTTACGACAAAATTGAAGATGTCGACTACTCACAAGCTCAACAATATATGGATTACATTTTCTTAATGAGCTACGACTACTATGGTGCATGGAGCAATGTAACTGGCCATCAGGCTGCGCTTTATTGTTCATCGCATTTCCGTGTTGGTCAGTGTGATGGCACAGGTGTTGATGAAGAAGGCGTTCCATATAAAGGCCCTGCTTACACAACTGATAACGCAGTGCAAAATCTACTTGCGCAAAACGTACCATCGAAGAAAATCGTGGTAGGTGCCGCTATGTATGGCCGTGGCTGGGAAGGCGTTTATCCAGAAAATGCCACTATCGCTGATAACCCTATGACAGCACCGGGCAACGGCAAACTTAAAGGCACTACAGCGCAAGGCGTATGGGAAGATGGTGTAATTGATTATAAAGGCATCAAAACTTACATGCTGGGCGCTGCAGAAAATGGCATCAATGGGTTTGAAACAGGTTATGACGAACAAGCCGAAGCCGCTTATGTATGGAACCGCAGTAACGGTAAATTAATTACATACGATAACCGTCGTTCTGTTTTGGCAAAAGGTGCTTATGTTAATCAATATAATCTAGGTGGTCTGTTTGCATGGGAAATTGACGCTGATAATGGCGATATTCTTAACGCTATGCACGAAGCGCTTGGTGGCACAGTAACTGAGCCTAGCAATAGAGCGCCAGTGCTATCTGTATCAAGTACCGTATCTGTGAATGCGGGCGAAAGTGTATCTATTAGTGCATCGGCAACAGATGCTGATAACGATCCGCTAAGCTTTAGCTGGACAGCTGACAGCGCGTTAACAGTAAGCGGTGAAAATTCAAATACCCTTGTTATCACAGCGCCATCAGTGACTGCTGATACGCAATACACGGTTGCTGTGAGTGTGAGCGATGGTGAGGCAAGTGTAAGCCGTAACGTTACAGTGAATGTAGTTGCACCAACGACAGGCGAGAACCAAGCACCAGTGGTTGCAGCAATTGCAGATAAAACCGTAGCAGAAGACGCGAGTGTGGCTGTGGCGGTTTCGGCATCTGATGCTGATGGCGATGCACTTTCATACAACTGGAGTGTGCCAGCAGGCTTAACGTTAGTGGGCTCAGGTGCTGATGTGAGCTTACAAGCGGGCAGCGTTGATGCAGATACAAGTTATGTTGTGTCGGTTTCAGTAAGCGATGGTCAAACTGCTACAGCAGTGAGCTTTAATGTCACCGTGACAGATTCTGGTACAACAACTCCGCCAAATGGTGAAACCACATGGGATGCAGCAGCGACTTATGTTGGTGGTGATACGGTGATTTATAACGGCGTTGAGTACACAGCTAAATGGTGGACACAAGGTGACCGCCCTGATTTAGGTGGCCCATGGGAAGCTAGCTCACAACCAACCGACGGTAATGGTGATGTTGTGTGGCAAGCTGCGGGTATCTACAACGGTGGTGACCAAGTCACTCACCAAGGTAATAAATACGAAGCGAAATGGTGGACTCAAGGAGACGAGCCAGGCGTCGCGGATGTATGGAAAGCACTTTAAGTGTAATAACCACATTTAATGCCCATCATTAAAATGTGATTTCCCTTTAAAGCAGCCGCATGGCTGCTTTTTTGTGGGGGAAGTAGGTTGGGTAGAACGGAGTGAAACCCAACATAATCCATGTAAACCTTTTCAAATTTCTTATCTTCAGACGCGCGAAACAAGTTTCACGCCTACGGGGAAAACATAGGCGCTGGGGCGTGATGTAAAAACTCTGCTACAGACTCGTATCTCGCACCTCGAATCTCTTAACTTTACTCTTTCCCCTTGAAACTCGCTAACTTAAAACATTTCCCGGCTAAAGCCAGTCCTACGGGCTGCCACCTCGCATTTCGGAACTTTCCCCTTAAAACTTACTAACTTTCTGTTTCTCATTTCATACACTGATCTTTCAGGCATTATCAACCATACTTGAATAATATGATCTGTAAGTATTTAAGCTAAGGTGGATAAATGAGGTTAAGTGCGTTGTTTTTACTTACCGTTTTTGTATTTAGTAACTCGGTATTTAGCTGCGATAAAACCTTAAAAGTGGGAATTAGTCAGCAGTGGGCGCCTTATGTCTTTACGCAAAACGGTGAACTCATCGGCATTGATATCGATGTGGTCAACTTAGTACTAAATGAGGCAGGGTTTTGTGCAACATACGTCGTCATGCCTTCATCTAAACGCGGGTTTACAGAGCTTAAACACGGTAAAGTCGATTTACTACCTGCCGCAAGTTATAGCACAGAGCGTGACTCTTTTAGTTTTTTTTCAGAGCCTTACCGTAATGAAGAGATGCGCTTGTTTTGGTATCCTCATGGCCGGTTAGAGTCTTTAGACTTGCAAGGTTTGCTCGAACATCAGCAAGTTATTTTAACTAACAGCGGGAGCTACTTTGGATCTGACTTTACTCATTTAAAAGAAGAACCAAAGTATAAAGAGCTACTCGTTACTGTACCCTCTTTGCGCCAGCGGCTAGCTATGCTGGTTGCTAAGCGGGTCGATTTTTTTGTTGATGATGAATTAGCCGGTTTATATTTAATTCAAAAAAATAACCAGCAGGGGATCGAGTTGCATCCGTATATTGTCAATAATGACAGCGTCCATTTTATGCTGAGTGAAACAACCCTTTTAGCAGAAGACAGAGCAGCTATTAACTCAGCAATTATAAACAACCAGCAAGCGATAACCGAGATTATCGCTCGCTATGTTAAGCACTAAGCTAGCCTAATCACTAAATTATCCTAAACGAGTCACACGCAATTTAATTCGCCCCGCATTCGCCCCATAAAAGCGGTTTAGGTCGTTGGCAAAAGGACAAAGCTCACCTGATTTAGCAATACGAATATCAGCACCCTCAGCAATTTCAAATAAATGATCGTCGTTGTTATCGATAGCACCAATTAGCGCAAACCATTGTGCGTGGGGTAAACGTCTAAACGGTTCAAGCACGGCCATTGGGATTTCTTTCACCCCAAGTTGGATATTGTCGCGGTGCCAACCTGCAGGTCCGCAACTAATGCCGTCGTCATACCAAGTTTGCTCTGGGTAAGGCGTAAATCGGTACGTGCCACCTTGCTCTAACATTAAGCCTGTGTGATTGTACTTTTCAGCGCCATACACAAACACATCTTTACTTTCGTCTATGCCCAACACCGTCATATTTTGTTTATCAAGCGCAATATGTGGGCTTAAGCCTTTAAATTTCAAGCGGGTTTCATCGCTATAAAGTACATCGTAATGAAGGCTTTTTAACGACTCCGGACGATAGCTCGTTAGGCGATTAATGCGCTCTGCTACTGTGTAATGAATGGTTGGTGCGAGCGTGCTTTGTTCGTTATCAACCAATACACAGCATTCGCGATCTACCAGTTTGAACAACGGGTTAAACCAAAAATAGTTTTGCTGATGACTAAGAGCCAGCGGATCTGGGGTAACGGTTACATCATCTTGTGCAATGAGGTTACGATGCTCTTCTGGGAGCAGAGTGTTGTAATTGATATCCGCGCTGGTAAGTAAGTTTAATGCAACGGTTTGTTCAATCAGCCACTCAATCGCATAGCGCAGGCAAATGTCTGCTAAGCCATCACGATAATAGCCGCCACCCACATCAGAATGGGCGCCTGCAAACCAGATCTCTTGCACATGCGGTGCACTGTTTATAAGTGTGGGTTCAAATGCACGGCGTTTTTCATCAAGTGCCACGCAATGAAGGGCAGCTTTTATATTGCTTGCTAGTGTGTAGTTTTCAAAAATGACATGCTCAGCACCGCGGGTTGCTTTTGTTACTTTCGAAAAGCCTATTGATGCAACGGTATCGAATACACATAAGTACACATCATTACTGATAAGTGGCTCTAAACATTTGGCAAAGCGCCTAGCAAGAGCAGCACCGCGGCTAAAACCAGTTAGAAGTATCTTGTCGCCTACATTGTAATAGCTTTTAAAGTCGCTCATAGCACGATTTAAAATGCTGGCAACATCATCACCTCTTGGCGCAAGGGCTTGATTGAATAAACGTCGAAAGCGACTACCTTGGGTGCCTATACCTTGATAATAAAAGCTAAGTTGAGTTGGAAATGGTGTTGCGGGTTCGCTATTGAGTGCGCCGCCGAACAATAAATGAAGTTTAAGAATATTAGAAATACTGGCGTCTTCTTTGAAATGTGCGGCGCTGAATTGTTCAGCATCACGAGGCTCACTGCCTGTGCCATCAAAGTTGAAAATCAGCGTTTTAGCGGTCATAGCGTCATTCCTTTAGTGGTTTGTATAAACATACTCCCACTTTATGAAAATTTGAAGACAAAGATTCACCTAGACGAGCATTTTTGATGCTACGCTAACGTGGTTGCTAAATTAAAACTAAGTGGTTTATCAAGAGGTGTATTTTTGTAAGATTGTCAGTAATACTTGGTAGTCTTTTTTTATTTCAAATAATTTCGATTGTATCTCCTCAAAAGGGTGACGCTCATTGGCGATTAATACAATTAATTCGCTTAGGTGCTGATCTAATCTTGTAGCACCTAAATCGCCGCAGGCTCCTTTAAGTGAATAACTGGCTGATGTAGTTGTTTTAAAGTCTCTGTTCTGTATGGACTGAGATAGTGACGCTAATTTGACATGAGAACTATCTAAAAACATTTTGCTTACTCTAATGAGCAAGACCTCATTGTTCATGAGTCGGTAAAGTGCAGCTTTTTTATTCCAATGGTTCAATTCTAAACTTTCGCTTTTCGAGTCTGTTTTTTGCTGCTTCCCTGACATCTCACTGTTCATTTTTTATTTGCCTTTATAGTTATGTCATTTTGAAAAAATCTACAAAAATTTAAATTATTCACTGGTTGCGATAATACAAACGCAGCGATTTCTTCCTTGTTGTTTAGCCTGATATAGCGCTGTATCTGCACTGTTGATTAAATTTTCTGGAGTAAAATTTTTATCATCTGACAGTGTTGCGCTTCCCACGCTTATAGAGACTATTCCTGACTCTGTAGTTGGGTGTTTAATAGCTAGATTTTTAATGTTGGCCAATAGCTTATGAGCAATAAACTGTGCTCCTTGAATATCGGTATCAGGTAAAATACAGAGGAATTCTTCACCACCGTAGCGAATAGTTGTGTCTGTTGGTCGGTTAATACTATTTTTGATTTCTGTAGCTACTTTTATTAAGCAGTTGTCGCCTTGTTGATGTCCAAGCTGATCGTTGTATTGTTTAAACCAGTCTATATCGATCATCAGCACAGATAGTGCCTGACTATGACGTTTCGCAAGTAATAGGTTTTGCGTCAGAGTCGTATTTAAAGAACGGCGGTTTTTTAATCCCGTTAGGCTGTCTTGCTGTGTCTGTTGTTTTAAAAGATCTGCTTGTTTCTTTAATGTTAGGTGTGCAGTCACTCTGTTTAGAAGGGTTACACCATAGACTGGCTTAGCTACAAAATCCACAGCGCCTGCTTGCCAGCATTGGTTTTGTTCTTCTTGATCCATAATTGCAGTGATGAATATAACCGGAATATCTTTATAAGAAGGGTGAGCTTTTAGCTCTTTACACACATCAAGACCACTCATAGACCCTAACATGACATCTAACAATATTAGATCGGGTTTAATAGAGTCACAAACAGACATCACTTCTTCACCACAATTAATCGTGTGGGTTTTAAAATGTGATGCTAGTAGGCCTTCAATGACAGTCGCATTGATTGGCTCGTCATCGACTATCAAAATGATGGAATCATCAATCAGTTTGTTGTTATTTACTTCATTAGATTG
Source organism: Pseudoalteromonas sp. PAST1 (assembly GCF_021532515.1). Taxonomy (NCBI): domain Bacteria; kingdom Pseudomonadati; phylum Pseudomonadota; class Gammaproteobacteria; order Alteromonadales; family Pseudoalteromonadaceae; genus Pseudoalteromonas; species Pseudoalteromonas sp. PAST1. The sequence goes on from NZ_JAKGBH010000004.1 coordinate 46,638, forward strand.
CAAATTATCTTCTCCCTGAGTGTTGATTAAGCATAGACTGAATTTTTAGAATTTCTACAACTAAAGAATGGAAAATTATATTTTTTATTGGCGCTACTGATGAGATAGGACTAGAGTTTTTTTAGTTACATTAATTGAGGTCATAGTCTTGCTTTTTTCTCATCTAAATAATCGGCAGAGTAAAATACTCGTTGTTGATGATGAACCTACAAGTCTATTGGTGATGACTGAGGCTCTTGGTGATTTAGGTGAAGTTATTGGATGTGCGTCAGGAGTTGGAGCCTTAGGCGTAGCATTTTCATTCAGGCCCGATATTATTTTACTTGATATTGAAATGCCAAATATGAATGGCTTCGAAGTATGCAAAGCAATTAAACAAAACCCACTAACAGCCCTATCAATCGTTATTTTTGTTACCTCGCATAATGAACAAATATTTGAGTATCAGAGTTTTGAGAATGGTGGAGTTGATTTAATTCATAAGCCTGTAGACTTAAATCTATGTCGGTTGAGAATAGTAAATCATCTAAAAATGAAGCAACAGGAAGCGCAAATAAGTACTGCAAAAGATGACGTTGCGGCACTAATAGCTCAAGTTCCGGTATTTATTTCTTATTGGTCAGTGCAAGAGCTAAACCTTTTTAATAATGACATGACTTGTCAGTGGTTTGCCGTAAGTGGCAATGAGATGATTGGCCACAGAGCTAAAGATATTCTTCCTGATGATCTATACCTTGCTTTGCATAACTGTTTAGAAGAGCAAAAGCCGCAGGAAGTGTTAAATGTACCGTTTGTCGATCCGAGCGATAATATTGAGCATGTTAGGGCACAAATTAATTTACAATTTCATGAAGGACAAGCGGTAGGCGTTATATTGACGCTTACGGATATTACATCAATTAAGCGCACTAAAAAGTTATTAGCTGCTGAGTCTGAGCGATTGCGAGTAATGCTCAACTCGATTGGTGATGCGGTTATCGCAACAGATAATGAAGCCCATATTACGTTTATGAATCCCATTGCTGAAAAGCTAACGGGTTATTCAGCACAGCAGGCTCAGGCAAAACATATTGATGACGTGATGAAGTTGACTGATGCGTATTCAGGACAAAACCTAGTTAATCCTATCCTACTTGCTTTGCGAGAAAATCGTATTGTTGCTATGTCGTTAAATACCCAATTAACAGCATTAGATAACCGTGTTTATCGAGTCGAAGATTCTGCTGCGCCAATTCGTGATGATGATGGTCGTGTCAGTGGTGGGATCATCGTTTTTCACGATGTTAGTGAGTCAGTGGCAATGGCAGTTAAAATGAGTCACCTTGCTAATCATGACTTACTAACCGACTTGCCTAATCGAGTCTTGCTTTATGATAGAGTCTCCTATGCTTGCAAAGTAGCCAAGAGCAAGGAGCAACAAGTTGCTTTAATTTTAATTGATATTGATCATTTTAAATACTTGAATGACACACTTGGTCATCAACAAGGTGATTTAATAATTAAACTTGTTGCGAAGCGATTAGAATCTTTAATTGATTTAAACTACACATTAGCGCGGATCGGCGGTGATGAATTTGCGATATTAATCCCTGAAATAAAGCTAACATCAATTATTGATGTGATTGCTACTGACATCATTAATACAATGAGTGAACCATTCAAAATTGATGAACAACCTTATATTTTGTCAGTGAGTGTAGGTATTAGCATTTATCCTAGAGAATCAGTGACAGCAGAAGATATGATGACTCATGCTGATGCTGCTATGTATAAAGCGAAAGAGCAAGGACGTAATCGCTTTTGTTATTACTCAGATGATTTAGAGCATCAGTTTAAACAGCGCCAAAATGTTGAAAAACTGATTCGTACTTCGATAGAAAACGACAAGATAGAAGTTTATTATCAACCCAAGGTCGCACTGGGTTCACAAAAAATAGTCGGTGTTGAAGCACTTGTTCGGTTACGAGATACTAATAATCAAATTATATTGCCAGTTGAATTTATTCCTTTAGCTGAAGAGACTGGACTTATTAACGCTCTTGGTGAGTCAGTTTTAAAGCAAAGTTGTTACGCAGCAAAGGAGTGGTTAGATAAAGGCTTTCGTATCAAGGTTGCTGTCAATATTTCAGCAAAGCAGTTTACGGATAAAAACTTTTGCAACTTTGTGGCGCAAACTCTCCAAATGTCGGGCTTACCGAGTGAATTGCTCGAATTAGAAGTTACAGAAAGTGCGTTAATGGAAGATTTTGAAGTAACTAAGAGTATGCTGAATGATTTAGCGGTGCTTGGCCTGACTATTGCGATTGATGATTTTGGAACGGGTTATTCCAGTCTTTCATATTTAAAGCTTTTTCCGGTCGATGTTTTAAAAGTAGATCAATCATTTGTTAGAGACATGATGGTTGATTCGCAGAGTATGGATATAGTCAAGACAATAACAAGCTTAGCTCATTCATTAAGTCTATTAATTGTTGCCGAGGGAGTAGAAGAAAAACAGCACCTAAATAAGTTGATCGATTTAGGCTGTGAACTTGGGCAGGGGTACTATTTTTATAAGCCCATGCCCAAAGAAGAGTTTGATAAGCTATTAGTTTAAGCCATGGTATGGCTGTATAGGATGCCACAGCCGATAAAAATAAGTGCAACACCGCCAATTGCTTCGGCTTTTTTGCCTACCCAGCCACTCATTACGTTACCAAGTAGCGCGCCGATGGTAACCATAATTGTGGTTGCTAGGCCTATCATGGCGGCAGCTAGGTAAATATTCACTTTCATGAAAGCAAGGCTGATACCTACTGTCATCGCATCTATACTGGTGCCAACGGCAGTTAGTAGTGTGGCAATGAAAGAGCGCTTGGTATTCGGTGCAAGTTCCTCTTCATCGTCGTCATCTTCTTTACGACTCTCAAGCAACATATGAATGCCTAAACCCACTAACAACACAAAAGCAATCCAGTGATCAAAGGCTTCAACGTAATCTGCACCGGCACTGCCAATCAGCCAGCCAACAATCGGTGCGATAGCTTCGATACAGCCAAACAATAAACCAAGCTTGATTGCACTCAGAACACGAGGGTTTTTAAGTGTACTGCCTTTGGTGATTGAAGCTGCAAAAGCATCAGTCGACATTGCAAGCGACAAAACGCTTAGCGTAATAATATTCAATTTTTGCGCCCCACAAAAAGTGGGCATTATACGCGGCTAAGCCGTAAACAGATAGGTTAATTTACAGCTCAAATTAGTAAGAGGCTTAATAAGCGCTGTACAGATAGTTATTCATTACAGTGCCATCTTTGGGTGCAAGTTTTGGCTCAAGTTTAATAAGCTCTTCATAAACATCAGGAACAAAAATTTTTAGACGCTCGGCACGACGAAAGTGGTTAGGCTCATATTGGTCAACAAGTTTTAATGCGCTTGGCATATAGTCAGCGAGGGTTTGTGTGTTATAGCTTTGCTCCAGTGCTTGGTCGAGAATATCAAGCCCAGGTTTAGAAAAGTCATGCGCAACTGCAAGGCTCATTAAAAACTTAACGGCTTCTTTTGAATGCATGCTTGCATAAAAATACATGTCGTTGTTTTGCATGTCTTTTAATGAAAAATCAAAGCCGTTATCAGCTAATGTTTGCCATTGTGCTAATGGTAACTTAGTAAATAGATAAAGATTTTCAGGTGCAGTTGGAGCGACTCTGTTTTGCCAAATAGACGTCAATTGTTGAGCGTTTTCTATTGTTGCTGCAAGCAACATATTTGTCTGGTGGGTACTGAGCTTTGCTGTTTGGGTAATCGTTGCAACAGTATTAAAGTCTTTTTCGACAATTGCTTCTTTATAGGTTTGATACTGCGTTGAGGTTTGATATTTATACTCATTTGAATGCAAGAATTGCCAATTATGAACTTGTACAGGGTCGATTTCTTGAAGGGTGTCCAGGGTAAGTAAGCCTTGTTGCGCTTCGAGTGTTTCTAATTCTTTGAGTGCTTGAGAGCGTGTTTTTATCGCTTCTAGTGAATTGATCCGCTGATCTATCGTTTCACACTCAGGAGGTATTTTTTTCGCTTGCTGTTTTTGTAGTTCATAGGCGCTGAGTGCTTTTGATATTACAGAGTTATCTTTTTCTTTACGTTTAAATGCTAGGTTATTTGGGATTAGCTTTAAACCTATAAACTGAGAAAAAGCATCATTAGCAACTTGGTCGCCAACAAATAAAAGGCTACTCGGTAAGAATGAAGATTTAAGCATCAGTAGTCTATCGTTCGGTGTGTCGCGCACAAGCTCGCCGTGAGCTCGATAACCTTTCTTTTTTAGATAATTTAGTGTTTCTATGTGTTTGCTCTCTAGTGGCTGGACTTCGCTATTTGAGCTGCCTTTTAGGTTTATAATGGCAATATCCATCGCCGTAAATACATTTGGCTGATTAGTGGGCTCAATACCTCGCTCACTTAATAACTTTAAAATTGGTACGTTAAATTCACTCACAGCGACATCTGCAAGGTTTAAATACAGTTGTTCATCCATAAAGTCATCACTCATTGCTGTAGGCGAGCCGTTTAGCTGTGCTGTTTGAGAGATGAGCGCTGTTAGGTAATCATTAGGTAAGTTGCTTTTTAAAGCCACAGCAATGTCGTTAACAGTAAACTCTTTGCTAGATATTGCGTTTTCAAACTCAGTTAAACTAAGCGCATGAGCATTAACAAGAAACAAAATAGATGGTGAAATGAGCCTTGATGGGCCGATTTTAAACGGCGTTTTTAAATAGGTATTAAAATCATCGTTGTTATCCAATAGTTTGTACAATGCTGTTTTGTTTACTTGCTCAGGTAATGGCACATTAAACATCATTGAGCCAGTATTTTGACTAAGGGGTCCATCAATTGCCGTTAGTTGATTGATTGTATCTATTTCAAAATAATCAATGACCTCAATCCCTTGCCAGCTTTTTAATATGTTGACTGATGAGGCATATTGAAATTGCTGTTCTGCATTCTCTTTGATTGCGTTAATAACTAAGGTATTAAATGAACGGTAAGATATTTTCACAAGTTCCGAATAACTTAAAATATCTTCAAGGGAGTCGCTGTCTTTTAGTGCTTGTTTAATCGCTGCTTCTATTTGACTGTGATCAGCTGCAGCTTGAGTGGCTTTTAAACTTTGTTGCTTACACTGGCGTTTGGCTAGCTTGAGTTTAGCCAGCTCTGTTGCTTTGCTATTAGGCTGATTTGATGGTTTAAAGAGGCTCGTAGCCTTTTTTTGTTCAGCGACAGTAGCAGAAGATGTCGAGACTTCATTGCTTATCGCTTCGATGGGTGTGGGTTTATCTAATATCAGGTAGGCCCCACAGGCACAAAGCACTGCAAAAACGGTTAGCGAAATACCTTTTTTCATCTTCAATCCATGGAGCTATCTTGCTTGAAGTGTATGACTTTGTAGAGTGATGTCAATTACCTAGGGACGAAGTGCATAAATAGCCGACAAACAACTAATTTGCCGGCTTTATGCCGTAGCTTAATGCAGTTTCATTTTTGGCCTAACAACGCGGAGTACTTTTTCGCTGATCCACAGTGCAAAAGTTTTTGCACTGCCATGGATAGCACGTTGATGCATACGATAGAGCGAAATATACATAAATCGCGCTATTTTACCCTCTATAAAAAAGCTATTACTGGTTAGGTTGCCCATTAAACTGCCTACCGTGCTGTAGCGTGACAAATTAACTAAAGAGCCATGATCACTGTAGGTAAAGGCACTCAGAGGCTGGTCTTTGAGTGTAGCTATAAGGTTTTTTTCAACACATTGCGCCATTTGATGAGCCGATTGTGCTCTGGGTGGCACTTGTGTGCCATCTTCTTGAGTAAATGCACAGCAATCACCAATCACAAAAATATCGTCGTTAACGCTACTTTGCAGATATTGGTTCACCTTAATTTGGTTATTGCGGGTGAGCTCAAAGATACCAATATCTTTAATGAAATCAGGTGCTTTTACACCCGCAGCCCAAACCATAATGTCGGCTTTGATATGTTCATCGTTTTTGGTAATAAAGCTGTTTTCTGTGGCTTCTTTTACTTGCGTGCCTTCGCGGACTGTTACTCCTAATTTAACCAGTTCACGCTTAGCTGAGTTTGCAATGCGCTCGGGTAATGCGGGCAAAATTCGCGGCCCCGCTTCAATTAAATCAATGTGTAAGCGTTTCGCGGTCATTTTATTAAGGCCATACATTTTTAGCATGTCTGACACATGATAAAGCTCTGCCGACAGCTCAACCCCGGTTGCACCACCTCCCACTATAGCAATGGTTAAAGAATGCTGTGGGTCGTCATCTTGATGTAAACGGGTGAAGTTATCGAGTAGAGCATGCTGAAAGCGTTCAGCTTGCTGGTTTGAATCAAGGTAAAAACAGTGCTTGTTAACGCCAGGGGTATTAAAGTCGTTACTGACACTGCCTATAGCAAGTACAAGGTAGTCATAACTGACTTGGCGCTCGGGTAAAATTCGGTGGCCAAGCTCGTCTTTTAACTCGCTTAAAGTGATGGTTTTGTTGGTTTGATCTAAGTGGCAAAAGCTGCCGAGTTGAAAATTATAATGATGTTTTGCTGCATGAGCTGAGTATACAACGCCGTCTAAATCGGCATCAATCGACCCCGTCGCTACTTCATGAAGTAACGGCTTCCAAATATGGCTGCGGTTTTTATCGATTAAAAGTATCTCTGCTTGACGTTTTTTCCCGAGTTTGTGTCCTAATTGTGTTGCTAGCTCTAAGCCACCAGCGCCACCACCGACTATCACGATTTTAGGAGGTTGGTTAATCATTACGTTGCCCTCAAAAGTATAATACCTAAACACTCTTGCGAAAAAGCGCTTAGGTATTGCAAGTCCATCCATCAATACCCATGGCAACGCGCCCATTGTGCGCCTTTTTACTGGTTTTGTCAGTACCTGTTAAGAACAATATAGTGCGCTTAGTTATATCAATGGCCTTGGGAGATTGAGTTAAACACGTTAACATGGCTAATTCGCAGTAAGAGACCTATCATTACCTGAAAAGGGAATGAAAGTGAGGGATCAGGATGACTACACCACTACACACTTCGTTGAATCAATACTTTGGCTTTAATGAGTTTCGCCAAGGTCAGCAACAAACCATTGAGCAGCTATTAAATCAGCAATCGTCGTTGGCAATTTTTCCAACTGGCTCAGGTAAATCTTTGTGCTATCAATTAACCGCATTGCACTTACCCAACTTGACCTTAGTGGTATCGCCATTATTGGCACTGATGAAAGATCAAATCAGCTTTTTAAATAGCAAAGGTATTTACGCGGCAAGCCTTGATTCAAGCCAAACCAGTGAGCAAAGCCATACGGTAATGAGTGATGTGCGAGCAGGGAAGGTGAAAATTTTAATGGTCTCAGTTGAGCGTTTTAAGAATGAGCGCTTTCGTGAATTTATTAAACAAGTGCCTATTTCGATGCTGGTGGTTGATGAAGCACACTGTATATCTGAATGGGGCCACAACTTTAGGCCTGATTATCTAAAACTGCCGCGCTATCGTGAAGAGCTTAATATTCCGTTGGTATTGCTACTTACCGCCACCGCAACTAAAAAAGTAAAGCGCGATATGTGTGAGCGTTTTGCCATTGCCCCAGAATGTGTAGTGCAAACAGGCTTTTACCGAAGCAACCTCGATTTATCAGTGCTCAGTGTTGCAAGCCAAGAAAAACCTCAGCAATTAGCAAATATCATAGCCAGCCAACAAGGGGCAGGGATTGTCTATGTCACCTTACAGCATACTGCTGAGCAAGTGGCCGAAGGCTTGGCAAGAGCGGGCTTTAATGCAGTGGCCTATCATGCAGGCCTTGAGGATGATAAACGCTGGCAAATTCAAGACGATTTTATGGCGGGTAAAATTAATATCGTCGTAGCAACCATTGCTTTTGGGATGGGTGTTGATAAGTCTGATATTCGTTTTGTGATCCACTATGATTTGCCAAAATCGATTGAGAACTATAGCCAAGAAATTGGCCGCGCAGGGCGAGATGGTTCGCCTTCAAACTGTTTTACCCTAGCAAACCTTGATGGCTTAAATACCGTTGAGAACTTTGTTTATGCCGACACGCCCGAGCAAAGTGGGATTGACTATGTCATTAATAACATTCGCAACGAACAAACGAACAACCAGTGGGAAATGCAAGAGTACAGCTTATCTAGCGAAAGTAATATTCGTGCTTTAGCGTTAAAAACCTTACTAGTGCAGTTAGAAATGCAAGGGGCTATTACGCCTTTATATGCCTATTACGCCGATTTTAAATATAAGTTTTTAACGGATCAAAACGAGCTACTTAGCCAGTTTGATGCTGACCGACAAGCGTTTTTACAACAGGTATTCAAACACACTGAGTTTAAGAAAATTTGGGGCACACTTAATTTTGATGCGTTAACCCGTGCCACTCAAGTTGATAGAAAACGTGTGGTTGCAGCGCTCGATTATTTGGCCGAGAAAGGTCATATAGCCCTTGAGACCAAACGCATCACGCAAGTGTATGAGGTGAATAACTCGGTAATAAACCACGCAGATTTAGCACCGCAACTTCACCAATATTTTATCGAAAAAGAACAGGCCGAAATTAAACGTATCGCCACTTTAGTGCGCTTTTTTGAGCTAGATAGCTGCTTAAGTTATAACTTAGCCCGCTATTTTGATGACCAGAATGCACCCCAGCAATGTGGCCATTGTTCAGTGTGTAGAGGCCAGCAAGTAAAGCTTAGCTATTCATTAGTGCATCAAATGCCTGAGCAAAATGTGATTGCCAGTAAAGTTGCAGAGCTTAAACAGCACTTAGCCGCTAAAGGAATTAGTGATGTCAGCATCGATACTCAGTGCCGCTTTTTAGCGGGCATGAGCGTGCCTTTATTTACCCGTAATAAAGTCAGGCAGCTTTCAGGTTTTGGCCTTTGCGAGCAGCAGCGCTACAGTGACATTAAAGCCTTGCTACAGCAGTTGTAGCAGGGTCTTACATTTTAAAATCAGGCTCTTTAGCTTCGGTAAACATTTTTGACAGAACTGTCTTGAATAACTCTGTCAGGGTGTTTTGTAAGTACAACTGAAACTTTTCTTTACCGAGAGTTCTATCGAATACTTCGGTATCTAAAAAGCGTTTCATTTCACCGATAAACTCAGGGCTCGTGGTAAGTTCGGGTAACCTATCAATTAAATGAGAGAGCATGGGCTGATATTGCTCAAGTTGATAGTCAGCAACTTTATTTTTAACTAGTTCAATATCTAATTGAGCCCCTTGCTGTTGCAACCAAGCAAGATCCCAAATGTCTCGATGTCGCACATACTTTGTTGTGGCTGGTAATGAAATTATTTTGTCAGCCATCACCTCATCGAGTGTTTCAGCTAAGATCAGTGTATCGCTGTATCCATCAGGCAGAAAATCATAGTTCACATTCAGTGGTAAAGGCTGCTTTGTGTAGGCCGGAATATTGGCAACTTCTAACTTAATTTTTTGTTTGGGTAAATCCTTTCTTTGTGGTGCAGTTACTACTGCAACTTGCCACTTATCAATTTTTAATTCTGAGTATTTAGGGTCTTTTTTTAACTCTTTCGGTTCTTTAACTGTCACCTCAAGGCCATATCTTTCGCCAATATACTTTTCAATACATGCTTTGATATCTTTTAACATGAGTGAATTGAATTCTTTACCACCAGCAAAATCTAAATCTTCACTAAAGCGATTTCCGCCGTAACATAATCTTAAAGAAGTACCTCCTTGAAATACCAGCTTATCAAGGAATCCACCTCGTTCGAGAGCAAATAGGATGTCGTAATGCAATAACTCTTTTTCTATAACAGCTCGCATATGAGAAACATTTGTGGTTTGCATAGCGAGATTTACTAGTTGCGCAAAGTTCTCTTGTTCAGTTTTCATCTTATGCTTCCTCTGCAATTAAATGAGTATTTCGGCCAACTCTTTTTAAATCCCTTAGAGCAGTATTTTTCGTTGCAAATCTCAAAGAGCGATCTGTTTTCATTGTGTTTTCTAGAATGTCTAAACGGTCTCGCTTAGTGTGAGTAAATTCAATTGTACCAAAAGGCGTTTTATATTCACCCGAGCGTCCTGTTGTCATAATGGTCAATCTGCCAACGGGGATTTGTGAAATAATTCCATACTCTGAAAGTGCAGACTCTAAACTAACGTAATTGTACTCACCACGGCGGATTGTTTTTGCAATTAGCTCCAGCGTATCACTTCCTTTTGACTGAGCAAGAGCGTAAATAAAAATGCCATTTGCAACTCTAATTAAAAAGCCATCATCGATGAGTCGAGAAATCCCCGCTCTCAAGCTCCTATTAGTATCATCAAAAAAAATCTTTGCAAAATCAGACATTGTAAAAATATAACGTCCTTGTTTATCAAATTCTGATAGCTTTTTGATTGCATCTGACTTTTTCAATTTATTTCTCAAGTAATGATTAATGGCATATTTATATGTCATTATTGTAGACTTATTTTAGTGCTTTTCAAGTTCACAAATTTAACACTAAAAAGTGTCAAAATTGTACACTTAACCAATTTGAATACTGGTAGTCGGGTAGGTCAAAGGTTGGCCGTGCTGGCGAGCAAAACAATAAGCAAAGGTTAATGGCCCAACCCGACCTATCAGCATCAGCAGTATGATGATGAGCTGACTAGGCGCACTTAAATCCCCAGTTATACCTCGCGAAAGGCCTACGGTACTGAGTGCCGAAATTGCCTCAAAGGTGATATCAAGTAACGACCCTTGTTCAAGCTTGGTGATGATCATAATGCTGGTAAAAGCGATAAATAAGTACAGTATCATGACGCTTAATGCCTTGATCACTAACTTGTCGCTCAGCTGACGGTTAAACACGGTGACCGTGGTTTGCTGTTTTAAATAGCTGCGCATCGCTAAAATTAGGATCACAAAGGTGCCTAGTTTTATGCCGCTCGCCGTACTGACTGAACCACCGCCAATTACCATCAGCAGCATAGTCAAAAGCGTTGAATCTTGACTCAAGCCATCAATCGGTAGGGTATTGAACCCTGCGGTACGAGGTGTCACCGCTTGAAACCAAGCCGTTAATATTTGCTCAGACGTTGATAGCGGCGCTAATGTCGCGGGATTGGCGTGTTCAAAGAAAAAAATCAATATAAATGCGATGCAGTTGAGCACTAAGGTGGCAATTAACACCAGGCGGGTATTGGTCGATAATAATGACCAGCGCTTTTGTTTGTAGATATCAATCAGTACAGTAAACCCTAAACCACCGATGATAAACAAAGCGGTGATCACTACGTTTACGGTTATATCGCCCTTGAATGCCGATAAGCTATCGCCACTTAACGCAAAGCCCGCATTATTGAACGCCGAAATCGTATAAAACAGACTGTGATAGGCGCTTTTTAGTGCGCCATAGTCATCGAACCAACTAATAAAGAGTAAGCAAAATGCCACCGACTCAATCACTAATGAATACACTAAAACATACTTAGCAACTTTGATCACCGAGGTTAAATCGTTAGTGTCAAAAGCGCGGCTGGCGAGTAAGCGTTGTTGTAAGCCTAGGGTTTTTCCTAAACTTAGTATTGAAATCACCGCCACGGTCATAAAGCCAATGCCACCTATTTGAATCAGCAGCATGACCACGCTTTGACCAAATACAGTCAGATCAGTACCTGTGTCGATGACCACTAACCCTGTTACTGTAACCGCAGAGGTTGCCGTAAATAATGCATCGAGCCAGCTGATCGGTTGGGTGCTTGCCATTGGTAGCATAAGCAAGCCCGTGCCGAGCATAATTAACACAATAAAGCCAATAGTAAGCACTAAAGGTGGGTTTATTTTTTGCCGCTTACGGCACTTTACACCGCTAAATTGTTTTGGATAAACGTTGGCTTGCCAGTTAATCATAATGCACGAAACCGTTTTGCTAATTTAGTTAAGTAAGTTTTAGAGCCCAGTAGCACCAGACTATCGCCGTGACGCAGTTCGGTGTCGTTAGTCAGCTCTGTATTGAAGTAATCATCACGTCGTAGTGTGAGTGGTTTAATATCGCTATTACGTTCTTTGAGCAGCCAGCCAATTTTGCAACCTGAAAGCTGCAGATCAATGCCTAGTTCAACAATAAACGTGGATTGGTTAAGCGGGAAATATTGATTAACCATTGGGTAGTTAAGCGCTTGCGCAACCCTCACGCCCATTTCTTCTTCAGGGTGAATGATGCGGTCAACGCCAAGTTTACTTAGTATTTGATGGTGGCTTTTGGTACAGGCTTTTACCCAAATTTGCTTTACGCCTAAGTTTTTTAAGTGCAATACACATAAAATACTGGCTTCAATATTCTCGCCAATGGCCACCAATACGGCTTGGCAACTGGGTAAATCGAGCCGTGCTAATTGTGTTTCATCACTGGCATCAACCACCACGGTAAAACTGAGTTGGTCGGCATAGTGATTAACGGTACTTTCGCTAATATCGGCGGCACACACTGTATGACCTTGTTTTGAAAGTTCTAAACAGGCGGTTACGCCAAAACGTCCTAATCCGATTACTGCAAACTGAGCCATTGTCTTTCTCGCTATTGTGGGTACGCGCTAAATGCTAATGGCAAAAAAACAGAAGTCTCTAGAGAGCTTGAAAGCTTTATAAAGATTTTATGCCGAGATAAAAAAACTTTATAAAAACTTTATAGTGACAAAATTGAAAACCCTTTAATCTAATAGGGATAAACAATAAGTGAAAAGATGATGCAGTCAGTATTCAAAATACAGTATTTAAAAGCCGCATTTTTAAGTGTGTTGATGCCACTTGTCGTGGTGCTTGCGATATTCCCATTTCGAGAACTGTTTACAACCACCGATATTGTGATGCTTCAGCTTTTGTGGGTGACATGGGTTGCGGTGCGCAGTAATCGCCGTGTTGCAGCGCTTACCACCTTGGTGAGTGTTGCCTGCACGGACTGGTTTTATGTGGTGCCGTATTTTACTTTTCATATCGAAAATATTGAATATGTGGTCACCTTTTTGGTGATGTTGATTGTGGGTTTAGTGATAAGTCACTTAGCCGGGGAGCTCAATACTAAGGTTCGCGATGTGCAAGCCCATGCAAGTAATAGTCGCTTATTGTATGAGTTAGCAAAAAAGCTTAATGATCTCGATAGCCTTGAGGAGCAAAAGCAGCTGTTTTTAACAACCATGGCCGCGCATTTAAAGGTTGCGTGTGATTGGCAGCTAACAGCGTCAAAGCAGTTTATTTATTTAAATGAACAACAAGCTGAATTTGGTGGTATTGCGTTTGCTAAAGCGCTAAATGCAGAGCAACAGGCTTTGGCGAATACAGCGTGCTCTTTACTGTATCAGGTTCAAGAAAAAACCTTATTACGCGAGCAATCAGCGGCGATAAAAGTACAGGCTGAGCTAGAGAGGTCAAAAAACACCTTATTACGCAGTTTATCCCATGACTTACGTACACCATTAGCAACCATTATGGGCGCATCAAGCATGTTGGCTGATGATGATATCCAACTAAGCTCTGAGGTTATCAAAGAGCAAGCTGCTAACATTTATGAGCAAAGTAAAATACTTAATCAACACTTTGATAAAGTCATGGAGCTCAGTAAAGTTAATAAGTTAGCTGAGAATATTAAATGGCAAAAGCTGCCTATTTTGACCTTAATTAGCGAGGCAAAATCTCGTCGTCAGCAGCAACTACAAAACTTTAAACTGAGCATCGAGGCTCAGCAACAAAGCATCTGTTTTGGCGATGAAACCCTACTAGAAATTGCCTTTGCCAATATGCTCGAGAACGCAGCTCGTTACGGAGATGGTTCGGCGAATATGCAATTTATTGAAACACAGAATGAATATCAAATTGTGCTAACCAATCCTTTTGCGAATAAGCATGAGACGAGTCAAGATGAAGGTGTTGGACTAGGGAGTGTGATTTGCGATGTGGTTGCTAAATGTCATCAAGGGCGCTTTGAATTAACCCTCAATGAGCAAACAAAGCAAGCAACAGCTATATTAATTTGGAGTAACAGTCGTGGCTAATATTTTGGTTTTAGAGGATTCACCACCTCTGCAAAGTTTTTTAAAAACACTATTAAAAGCCAGTGATCATGAAGTTAGTGTGTGCGCCAAAGGGCTTGATGCGTTTGCACTATTAAGCCAGCAGCAGTTTGATTTAGTGCTGCTTGATTTAGGCTTGCTCGATATGGATGGGCAAGATTGGCTGGTGGAGTTTAGGCAGTGGAGTCTGCTCCCTGTATTAGTACTTTCTGCGCGCGACGGCGAAACAGAAAAAGTCACCGCCCTTGATAACGGTGCCAACGATTATCTAACCAAACCATTTAGCGCAAACGAATTACTAGCGCGCATTCGGGTGCTACTTCGCACACAAACAACACCCAGCCTAACTTTGCAATGTGGCGATATTCACATCGACCCACATAAGCACGTGGTCCGTAAAGGCGCTGAAGAAGTCAAACTAACTAAAAAAGAGTACGCTATTTTACTGTTGTTGTTTCAGCAAAAAGATAAGGTGTTAACGCATAACGCTATTTTATCTGAAGTGTGGGGAGAGCAGTATATTAACCGTCCTGAATACGTGCGAGTACATATTGGTCAGTTAAGACAAAAACTTGAACAAAATGCGGCGAGCCCTAAACATATCTTAACCGAGCCCGCCGTAGGTTACCGCTTAGTTGAATAAACTATCTCTTTACATCGCTTTGGGTTGAGTTTGTAACATTCCTTAGGTACTGTTTTAGAGAATAATAATAAAGCGGAAGTCCCTTCATTGGCCATGCATCAAATTAACAGACAAGGTATTAGTTCATTGTCGAATACGCAGCTCGAAGATGTGATTGCAGAAATTGAGCAAGCTATTGAGTGGCACCAGTCATGGTATAAAAACTTATTAAGGTGTCTAATTGCAGATACTCCCGCAAATGAACAAGACTTAGCAGATAATGCTCATAACTTTTGTCGCTTTGGGCAGTGGTTTAATAAGCTACCTGATCAGACTATAAAGCTTCACCCTCACTTTTCTGAAATCGCTTCTGCACATAAAAAAATGCATCAAGGAGCGAAAGTCTTGTTGTCGTTAAAAGAGTCTAAGACTGTTATTCCAGTAAACTTATTAGACCAATTTCATGCGGATTTAGATAGATTACGCGAGTTATTTGACTGCCTTATCGATGAGTTTACTGAAGTGCTTCACACACGCGACCCTTTAACGGGTGCATCAAATCGTACGAACTTATTAGAAAACCTGCAAAAAGAACACGAGCTGTGTAAGCGCAAATCACTGAGCTGCGCACTAATAATGATCGACCTTGATCACTTTAAGCAAGTAAACGATGAATTTGGTCATGCTGCGGGCGATAAGGTGTTAATAGCCCTCGTGAAATGCATTAAATCTCAGCTAAGAAAATACGATCAATTATATCGCTATGGTGGCGAAGAGTTTTTAGTCTGCTTACCACAAACAGAGCTTGATGATGCTAAGTCATTCTCTGAACGACTAAGAGCTGGCGTTGAGGCTTTAAAAATCGATATTAGCAACGATAATCACATTAATGTTACAGGCTCATTTGGCGTAACGCTGATAAACGCCGATGATAATATTGAAACGGCAATCGAAAGGGCCGATGAAGCTATGTATCAAGCTAAAAAGTCAGGCCGCAATCGAGTGTGTGTGGCTTAAACTATTCTTTAACGGCGGTAAATGCTTTTATTAGGCCAGCTTGATAAAAAGAGTAAACGCCTGTAAAGCCTGATTCGGCAATGATGTTTTCAATGATGTGAGTCTCTTTTAAAGCAACGTCATTTTCATAAGCTAGTTTTACTCTTTCAATTTGTTCAGGACTGACTGCGGCTGATGACATAACGCTTAACCAGTGACTAAGCAGCATTGGGTAAGTTTTGTCACTTTGATTAGCACTTAAGTCTGCGCTGACAAGTAACCCACCTGCTTTTAAACGTTTTTGAATATCAGCAAAAAATGCCACTCGTTTAGGTTCATCCACGATAAACTTCGATACTAACACGGCTGTCGCTGCATCAAAGGGCATTAAGTTTTTAAGTGAATCTACGTAACCATTATGAAACTGGCAGCGATGTGCCACCCCTGCTTGCGTTAAATTGTGTTTGCATACTTTGATCATTTCACTCGAGGGTTCGACTGCGGTGAAACTAAATGTGGGGAAGGCCTGTGCTAAATGCAAAATTTCATTTCCGGTGCCCGCTCCAACGCAAAGAATATGCGCATTACTTGGTAGTTTGCTGAATAAAGGTGTCATCATAAAATACAAGGCTTGGCTAATGGGGGCCATGTTTTGCCATTGTGAATCATAATTAGCTGCTTGTTGATCAAATAAGGCGGTGACTTCGTGTTGTTGCATAGTAAAAACCTAATAGGTAACTTTAAGTGTTACAAAAGTGGTTAGCTTACTTTATTTTAGGAAACTTTAAAAGTTACTTAATAGGGCATTCAAATGATATGGTGATGTATGCATACTCATTTGCTTAATTTTTAGGTTTTAATAATGAAAAAAGGTGGGCATTAAATAAGTGTCCTTTCTTGAACATCGCGTTTTTTAAAATGGCATCTTGCTCGAAGCCTAGTCTTTGCAGCACCTTCATTGAGGCAGGATTATCTTCGCACACGTAAGCAAACACTCTGGCGATTGTCGTTTTAGAGAATACTGTTTCGAGTAGCATAGATGCAGCTTTTACAGTGATACCTTGCCGCCAGTACTCTTTTGCCAGCCAGTAACCTAACTCACCTGAGCGATCAAATTCAAACTCACCTGGGTGCACACTCACGCATCCAATAAGTTTATCGTTAAATATAACGGCTTTAATGAGCTGACTTTGACTACCTTCATTAATCCACCACTGAGCATCCTCGTAACTATAAGGAGAGGGGATTTTAGTTGATAGGTATTGTGTAACATCCATGTCGTTAAGAATTGCAACAAGTTGTTTTGCATCTGACTCTACGAAGTCTCGAAGTGTAATCACGCTCATCCTTTGGAGTTTTGTAAGTGTGTGTGCGAAGGCATTGGAGTATGCCTTTGCTTGTCTTTATCCGTATTTGGCTTCTAACTCATCTGCTGTGCGATAGCTCTCATAGGTGTTTAATCGCTCGAAATACCGCTCTATTTCTGCAAAATGAGACAGCATGCCAGACTCAGCGACTTTCTCTATGACGAATGACATCATAAAATCAGCGCCAGTAAGGTTGTCACCAACAAAGTACTTTCTACCTTTCAAATGTTGATTAACATAGCTGAGTATTTTACCAATTTCATGGTCGGCATAATCAGCAATGAAGTTAGTTTTACAGCCATCTTTTGTAATAAATAGTTTTAATAAAAAAGGCACCATTGCTGAGCTTTCAGCAAAATGGAGCCATTGTTGATAATCAATGTAACTCTCACTTTGCTGGTTTGGCATAAACTTACCTTTGCCATACTGAGTTATTAGGTAGTCAGTTATCGCACCCGATTCAGTAATTACTTTACCGTTATCTTCAATTACAGGAGCTTTACCGAGAGGATGAATTTGTTTTAACTCATCAGGTGCTAAAAATGTCTCTTTATTACGTTGGTAGGCAATAATGTCGTAATCAACGCCAAGCTCTTCGAGCAGCCAAATAATACGCTTAGAGCGTGATTTGTTTAAATGGTGTAATTTAATCATTTGTTATCCTTAATAGTGGCGCAACATTATTTGTTGCGCCTAATTTTTTAAATTGGCTGCTGAACTTGCACCACGGTTTTACCAAAGTTTTCACCATTTAACATGGCGTTAAAAGCATCTAGGGTTTTTTCGAAATCAGTTTCAAGGTGCTCTTTGTATTTTATCTTGCCGTCGTTCAGCCATTGTTGCATATCTTGTGCAAACTCACCGTAACGATCGCTGTAATCATCAAAGATAATAAAGCCTTGTACTTTAATACGTTTTCTAAGAATTAAGCCCATCAACATAGGTAGGCGATCAGGCCCTGGTGGTAACTCAGTTGCATTATATTGTGATACTAAACCACATAGTGGGATTCGTGCTTTTGTGTTAAGTAAAGGCAGTACCGCATCTAAAACATGACCACCGACGTTCTCGTAGTAAACATCAATACCTTGATCACAGGCGTCCTTAAGCTGTTCTTCAAAGTTATCGGCTTTATGATCTATGCATGCATCAAACCCTAAGTTCTCAATCGCATGCTTACATTTTTGTGAGCCTCCAGCGATACCAACGACTTTACAACCTTTTAATTTGGCTATCTGACCGACGGTTGCTCCAACCGGCCCTGTTGCTGCAGCTACAACCACTGTTTCGCCTGCTTTTGGTTCACCAATATCTAGTAGTCCCATATAAGCAGTAAACCCTGGCATACCTAAAATACCGAGTGCATAGGAAGGAGTATCTGGACTTTCTCCTAACTTCATCAGTCCTTCTGTATTACTTATCGCATACTCCTGCCAACCAGTATAGGCAAGTACCCATTCACCTACTTTATAATCAGGGTGCTCTGATTGCTCCACCTGACACACTGTCGCACCAACCATCACATCGCCAACTTCAACAGGGTCAGCATATGATTCTGCATCGCTCATACGGCCTCGCATATAAGGGTCAAGAGATAAATAAATTGTTCTTAGTAAAACTTCACCTTGTTTAGGTGAGGCAAGAGTAGATGTTTTTAAAACGAGGTTATTCTCTGTTGCAGGGCCTGTTGGACGTGATTCAAGAATATACTGACGGTTTTTAATTTCAGTCATACTTATCTCCTATGATTTGTTTTAAATCCTGTTTAATAAATAGGTGCGGGCATGTAATTAGAAATCAATGGCGAAATTGTTACCGAGTAGAAAATGATAATTTCATTCAAACGACAATCCATTTTGCACGGTATAGTGTAAAGGTGTATGCTGGAAAAATATTCAAATGGCGAAACAAATTGATATGAAAGGTATTTCTCTTATAGCTTTTACGCTTGTTGCGGGTTTTATGGCAAGGGGTGCGCATGCTAATACAAGTGTTTTATCGGTTGATCCTATCACTCCAGGAAACGTATTTGCGTTTGAAAACGACGCAAGACGTTATCCAAAGCAAAGTGAGTTTAGTATTGTTCACAGTGTTTCGATGAGCAGTGAAAGCGGCCGACGATTAGCTGTCGTAACTGTTGAAAACAAAGCATCAGGATCGCGTATCTTACAAGCAGACCATATTATGGCTTTATTTGCCGATGGGCGTCGCTTACACCCGTTAGCTTTTGATGAAGGTATCAAGTTAGATGATGGTGAAAAGCGCTCACTGACTTTATCTTTTGGTGAAAATGAATACCCCATTTTAGCGGTATACACGAGTTTAGATGAGTAAAAGGCAGGCCCATGAAATTACCTAAGCCACTGGCAATAACACTACTTTTAAGCTCACCGTTAGGTTTTGCTATTGATAGCCAAGACTTTGTTAAAGATAACGTGTTCACGCAAGGCATTGAAGGGCCAACCATGTATAACGGTGCCCTATACGCGGTGAACTATGCCCAGCAAGGAACGATTGGCCGCGTAGATAACATGGGCAAAACATCGTTGTTTGTGCGGTTACCGAATGACAGCGTTGGTAATGGCTTACAGTTTGACTCACTAGGTAATTTATTTATTGCCGATTACGTTAACCACAATATTTTAAAAGTACCTGCTGGCAGCAATAAAGCAGAAGTGTTCGCCCATAATAGCAAGATGAATCAACCCAATGACATTGCTATCACCAAAAGTGGGGCGCTGTTTGCAAGTGACCCTAACTGGGCGAACGAAACGGGTCAGCTATGGCGTATTAATGCGGATGGCAGCACCCATTTACTCGAAAAAAACATGGGGACTACCAATGGAGTAGCGGTTAATAACGACAATACCAAGCTCTATGTGAACGAAAGTGTGCAACGAATCGTTTGGCAATATGACTTAGATGACAACTTAAACATTAGTAATAAAAAAGTTTTGATTAAATTTGCTGATCATGGCCTAGACGGCATGCGCGTTAATAATCAAGGGCATGTGTTTATTACTCGTTATGGCGCAGGGAAGGTACTTGAAGTCTCGCCTACCGGCAAGCTCTTAAATAGCTACCAATTAAAAGGCCAGCATCCAACGAACTTGGCTTTCAACGAGACGCAAAACAAAGTGTATGTCACCATGCAAAAGCGCGGGGCAATCGAAGTGATTGAACTTTAGCCTTGCTTTGCTCGCTTAATAGCAGCGGTGATTGCCGCTTTTGCTTGCGGACTATTCTTCCAGCAATTTGAATGCAGCATCGACGCTACTCGCTCAGCAATAGTGTTGGCATCAAACCCGGCTAACTCCTCAAACGAATCAATACCAATTTCTTCAAACCGTTTTATAACCGTTGGCCCTACACCCTTGAGTGCTAAAAGCGCGCTGCGTTCTTGTTCGTTAAATGGCATGTTTTTGTTCCTTGTTCCTTGTTCATTGCGTTTATAAACTGATGAGGGTCATCTAGCCCCAGGAAAACAGTGTTAATATCACCCATAGGTTCATTGAGCTTAATTTTAATATTCGGGTAGCCAGAGTAGTTGTAACGTTTGATTGAACGAGCGCGTGCAATAAAGTCGGTATTTAAATCAATGGATTTGATATTTTTTAAAGCAATATTGTAAGCAGGATAGAGCCCATAGCGAATAATGAGTTGCGATTTACTAATAGAAACAGGGCGCTTTGCAACTGCTCGGTATTCTGCAATGAAGAATAAAAGGCTAAATATAGTTAAACCAGTGATTATGTTTGCTGCTGTTGATGACCACACAAAGTGTATGAAGAAGTGCATCATGGGCAGTTCTAATAAGATAATAAAAATAAAGCCAAGTAAGTTAGCTTGTGCGCCGTCTTTATTATGATAACTAAAATGCTGTTCACCAGTGAAATAACTAGGTTTAATGTGTTTAGCGTAAAAAAAGAAAGCCCACATCCGTGTTTCGAAACATAAAAAGTTTGCAATAGCACTTTGTTTGAAAAGCTTGTTAATTGGCCGTTCGATAGCTATATCAGGATCTGTCTGCTGGCTTAAAGCGGATTTTATTGCCAGGTACACAGTAATGAGAGCACTTAGCTCTAAAATTACAATCAAAGCTAAAAGCCCGTAACGACCTTGCTCTAAGTAATTCATTAAAAATTTGTTTTGTTCGGGAATAATGTAACTCCCCACTAAAATAGCGAGTGAGCACATCATCAATGCTTTAAAAGCCGCTTCTTTCTTATTTTTAATTAATATTAAGCAAAGTACAGGTAATACTATCAGTGCATCAAGCAGGTATAACCATTCAAAATTTGCTTTGCCAAAGTCATTTAGTGGATGCTTTCCCTGATAATAAATGCCCCAAAAAAGACTAATACTGATTAGGAAAATAAATGGAATTTTTGACTTTATTGATTTGAGCATAACACCTTCCTTGCAGTTTTACTGCTTATATCTTAAACAACAATCTATTCACTGTCCCTTTTTATTCTGAATATACTCGTACTTTCTAAAATAAAAAAGCGCACCGGGCAGGGTGCGCTTGAGGGGATCAATCCTGTGTAGCTAAAACAGTAGGATTAATTAGAAGCTTGGGGCATATCTCAGTGAAACACCGACTGAACGGCCAATCACACTGTAATCACTCACGGTGTTAAAGTGGTTTGCGCCTACCTCAGGTGTTGGTGGTTCACGGTCTAATAAGTTATCGACACCAAAGTTAACAGCAAGTTCCTCATTAACTTGCCATGCAGCGGCAAAGTCTAAGTAATTTTGTGCTGAGATTGTTTCTGAACGGTCTACAGCATACTCTACTTCACCGATTCTGCGCCAGCCAAGTTGGAAGTTCATGTTGTCTAACTGCCAATCAATGCTTGCGCGGTGTTTGTAGTCAGCTTGCAAGATACTCGCAAAGTCGCCCGAACAGGCGCTGCCATAAGTTCCTTTACAGTCTACTTCAGGTACAGTGCTGTTGTTTTGACGGGTTTGTTTAGTAACAAAGTTACCTTGGTACGAGAATCTAAAACGGCCACCCATTTGCTCTGGTGCATCAATCACATAATTTGCTGCAACGTCGATACCTTCTTGCTCAATAGCGGCTAAGTTAAAGTCATTAACGATGGCTGTGCTAATAAAGCCAGTATTTGGATCGCGAAGTACCGCACCACACAGTGGGTTGTTTGGATTCGGGTCATCAACATAGCAGCTTTGCAGTGCAGCACCAGGTTGAATTTGGCTTACCGCATCTGTAACACGAATACTGAAGTAATCGAGTGATAAATCAAAGCCTTCTAAGTAGCTAGGTGTGTAAACAATGCCTAAGGTATCTGATTCGGCTTGTTCAGGTTTAATATTCGGGTTACCACCATAGGTGTACTCTGCGGTACTTGAATCAAACTCGGTGCCAACAGGCGGCGCACCAAACGCAGCACATTGAGCCGCATCACCGGTGCCCAGTAAACATGGATCGCCGTTATAACGCCCTGCTAGTCGTGGCACAAACTGGTCGCTATTTTGGTCAAATAACGATAACGATAGCGCTGTAATTGGGCTGGCAAACTCACCTAAGTTAGGTGCTCTAAACGCGGTTAAGCGGTTGGCGCGAATACGAATGTCGCTGTTTATTGCCCAGTTGATACCTAGTTTGTAAGTGTCTTCTGCTTCGGTATTTGAGTAATCAGAAATACGGTAGGCACCTTCAAAGCTAAGCTCTTCAGCAAACGGTTTATCAACTAAGATAGGCACTAAAATTTCAGCGTAGAACTCTTCAGAGCTAAAGCTTGCATCCATATCAAATGCGCTGATAGACGCAAAGCTGGTGCCGTTCCTAAATGCATCGCCCGGTGTTTGTTTACCGGTTTCTTTACGGTATTCGTAACCGATTGCAAAATCGATAGCACCGGCTGGTAATTCAAATAAGAACCCAGAATCACCCGATAGTGTTGCTGAGATGACACTTTGAGTACGGTCGCGAGTGGTATAAAGCAGCGGATCACTAAAGTCGCTGAAATCATGGTTGGGATCAAAAATATCCACTGAATTTGCAAGGGCAGCAAAACGACTATTACCGCTGTTATCATTACGGTATGCGTTGTTATATATGGTGGCTACTTCGTCCGTTTTGCCATACTGGCCATATACGTCATAACGTAAGTAGTCAGTAATATCACCTTTTAGACCCAACTGAAATTGCATTGAATCACGTACCGCTTCGGTGTGTTGCACACCTAAACCTAGGTTACGTTCAACATTAACAAGGGCATTGCCTTCGCTATCAAACGTAAGTTGGTCGCGTAGTTCATCTGGAATATACGCATTGTCTTGCGTGAGGGTCACTTGCTCGTTTACAAAAATCGGTGTTTGACCACTGGCACCCGCACCATTTACGGTCACTTTAGAATACATTGCGCGGCCATAGGCAATGGCACTGTCGCTTACATCAACGTCAAATAATAAGCCCGCAGAAAAACGGTCCATCGGTTGAGTTAAATAACGGTCAGCTGTGAAATCAGTTGTTTGACGCTCACTTGTTACAGCACCAGAATCAGCAATACCGATGCTGTTGCCAGAGGCAACGTCAGTATAATAACCACCGCTGTTGATCATTGCCGTTGAGTTTTCAAGCGCATAGTCACGCTCGCCGGCTAATAGCTCTTTTCGTTCGGTGTAACCAATATAGCCTGTTACATGGCCGCGACCGTCGGCGATGTCACCACCAAAAATTGCTTCAAAGTTAAGCTTTTCGTTACCGCCGTCAGCACTTTCGTAACTGGTTGAGAATTCAGCGCCAGTAAAATCATCGTCTAAAACAAAGTTAACAACACCAGCTACCGCATCGGCACCGTAAACCGCTGCTGCACCACCTGTTAATACATCAACGCGTTTTATTAACCCGGCTGGAATAGTATTTACATCAACCGAGTTACGAAAACTAAATGGTACCGCGCGAGTGCCGTCAATAAGAACCAATGTGCGGTTTTGACCAAGGCCGCGTAAATCAATCGTTGATGAGCCAAATGAGTCACCGACTGTGGCGCCGGTGCTGTTGGCACCCGCCGCAGCTTGTGGCAGTTTCGCGGTAATATCTTCAACGTTCACTGCACGGTCTAGGTGAATTTGTGCTTCATCAACGCTCACTACAGGACTACTTGAGACCAGCTCAGTACGTTGAATACGTGAACCTGTTACGGTGATCACTTCAGGTTTTTTTGCTTCAGTGCTTTGCTCTGCGTGTGCATAACTAATTACTGAACTTACAGCGAGAGCTAAAGGTGATAGCAGCAATAGCGAGCGATGCCCTGTTGATGTATTTGCTTTCATGATGATTCCCTTGCGTTTTATCATTTAAATCAACGCAGGTTGGTGTCTGACCTAGACCATTTAGTTAATTTAATGAGTCATACTTTTTGTTATGATGCTTGTGTGCTCTCCTTTTGGGGAGCTCACCGGTACAGTTTTAAAGCAATTTAAAAGTCTTTGCAATAATTATTCTTTAAATCTATTATTTTAAAATATAAACTATTCCAAGTCGTTAACCCGCTTATTTACATCTAATAAGCTGATTTTAAGTGATTTATTTATGCATCAACATATTGAAAAACTGTATTTAAGCGCAAAAAAAGAAAGAAAATTAATAATTGGTCTAATGAGTGGCACCTCATTAGATGGTCTTGATATTGCGCTATGCGAAGTATCAGGGCAAGGCATGGATACTCATGTCGAAGTCGTAAAGTTTACGACGGTCGACTACGACGATGATTATAAAACGCGTGTAAAGCGAGTGTTCGCCAAACGCGAATGTGACCTTGAAGAAGTCACTTTACTCAATCCTTGGATTGGCCAATTACATGGGGAAATGGTTGCCAAAACGTTAGCCAGCTGGGGAGTAGCAAAAGAACTTGTTGATGTGATAGCTAGCCACGGACAAACTATTTATCACTGCCCTAAAAACCAACACAAACGCCCTGAATATGGTAATGCAACACTACAAATTGGTGATAGCGATCATTTAGCGGTGACTGCAGGTATTACAACCATAGCTGATTTTAGACAAAAGCACATTGCAGCGGGTGGTGAAGGTGCACCGCTTGCTGTATATGGTGACTACTTGTATTTCACAAGCTCCAGCGAAAACCGCATATTGCTTAATATGGGCGGCATTGCAAACTTAACCTATTTACCTAAATCGGCAGATGCACGAGCGGTTTTTAGCTCTGATATAGGCCCCGGCAATACCATTATGGATGCTTATGTGCAGCGTTATTTTGCACCACTTCATTATGATAAAGATGCCGCTATTGCAAAAAAAGGCACGGTAAGTGAAGGTTTACTCACAGCGCTGTGTGATGATGCGTTTTTTGCTTTAGGGTTTCCAAAAACCACCGGGCCAGAAGTGTTTAATCTAGCCTATTTAGCTGCAGCACAAGCACGCTCGAATACGCAGAACTTATCGCACTTTGATGTAATGGCAACCTTAGTGCAGTTTTCAGGGTTAATGATTGCTAAAGCAATTAACCAATGCAGCGAAGGTTTGACCGATGTGGCTGTATACGCCAGTGGTGGTGGGGTCCATAACCCATTATTAATGGACATTATTTTGGCTAATTGCCCAGCGCTTTCTGAGATAAAAGATACCGATTCGTTGGGGATTAATCCAGATGCAAAAGAAGCTGTGTTATTTGCTATTTTAGCGAACGAATGTCTGTCGGGTGGGCAACAACGCTTTGGTAATACCGAGCAAGGGATCCCCGATATTACCATGGGTAAAATTAGCTTTGCTGACTAGGCCCTAGAAAAAGGCTAAAAAGCTTGCGCCAATATTACTAATGTAATGGCGTAAGCCCTGGTTTTTAGCTTGCTCAGAAGTTAATAGCTCTGGTGATGTGCTAGCTGCAATACTGACATCAAACTGGGCGCTGTCTTTAAGTGTTGCATGCAAGCCGTGTAGCATTAACTGCAATACAAATTCACCACTGTGAGTAACGTTTTCTAAGGTAAGCATAATAACGTGCTGCTCTAGATCGTGTTGCGTTAAAGTGTGTGCAGTAAAATACGCCGATTCGCGCGCATCAGGGCGGGTTGCACTGATAGAGATCACATCGCCTTCATGGGCATCATCTGGTAGCACACAACAAAACACAACACGCTTTTGCTCATTAGCCGCAAAATGCAATTGTTCGTATTCCATAGTATGCGCAAGTGCAGCACATAAAGGGTCTTCACTAGAGGGGAGTGCAAACGAAAGTTGCACCAAGGCACTGTCCATTACTTCTTCATTACGTTAGGTGATTAAATTAGCGTCAATTATTGATCAGTTAAATGACAGAATTATGACTATTGTCATATTGCGGATTATATATTTTAGAAACAGAGAAAAGTTGTGCTTTCTAGAACGAGTAGCAAGACTAATTTCAATTTGCTCAATTATTTGTAGTATTAATAGTCATATTGATTAAGCTATGGGTTTGATAATTTTTCTTTACTTTCAATATAGTAAATAACAAAGGTATTAGAATAATGTTCGGGTTTTAATGATACATATTTATAGTGCCTAAGTGTTCCTTTGTCATCTAGCACAGACTTTTCTCCTTCCCGAATTCTCTTTACTTCATAGTCTTGCCACATTTGGCAAAACAACTCACTACGAGATTTAAGATCGTCTAAGACGGCTTTAAAGGCTGATTTGTCTGTAGCTAAAGCAAAGTAAGAGTGGAATGAGGCAATAGTGTTTTTTGCTGCCTGCTCCCATTGAGGAATACGTCGCTTATACTCATCATTTAAGAACATAAGCTTTAATGAGTTTCTATCAGCTTTAGGAAGGGTAGACCAATCGAATATCTTTTTGGAAGCCGCCTCATTCCAGTACTCTATATCCATATTTTCTCTGCGAATAAATGCAGGATTCGGTTCAAGTGCACGAATTAGCGCTTTTAATTCTTCCGACACTTCCTCTTGCTCTTCTAGAGCAGGTTTATTCCCGAAAACAATCGCGTTTAAATACTCTTGTTCATCGTTAGTCAGTTTTAAGACTGTGCCAATGCGATTAATAGCTGCACGCGATATACTGATTTCTCGTCCTTGCTCTAACCAAGTGTACCAACTGACACTTATAGCAGCCAATTGCGCGACTTCCTCTCGACGAAGCCCTTTTACACGCCTTCTTCCATTGGTAAAACCATAATCTTCAGGGTTTATTTTTGCACGGTGTTTGGTAAGGAAGGTTTTTAAGTTTTCGTGTTTAGTCGTCATAAAATGCTTAGCCTATGACTATTTATCACAGTATAAATGCCCATATTTTACGCTTATCTTGACTGCTATATAGTGCCACCATCTTACACCTTCCACTGCTTTTGAGCTAGTTAGGTCCTTACAATTCAATGAGTCAGAGGTGGATCAATGTCTCAAGAAAATGTTTATTCGGCATCTCCAAATTACTGGAAACCTATCTTATTTGTTGCAGCACCATGGGTATTTGTTTTTTATGGAGTACAGGGTTTGTTGGCGCAAAATTTTCGCTTCAATATAGTGGTCCATTTCACTTACTGTTTTTTAGAGGGCTATTTTCATGTGTTATTTTTTTATTTTTATCGGTTGTGCTAAAGGTTAAGTTTCCTTCATTGAAGAGCGTTAAACAGCAATTAATAGTAGGGCTTTTTCTGCAAACCTTTTTTCTAGGTGGCTGTTTTTTCGCAATTAACAAAGGGCTTCCTGCATCAGTTGTGGCATTAATTACGGGTTTACAACCAGTGTTAACGGCGGTGTTGGCATCAATAATACAAAGCAAGCAGTTAAAGAAGTTGCAATGGCTAGGGATTGTAGTCGGGTTTTTAGGTGTTTTTCTTGTGCTTTCGCCAACTAAATTAGGAGGTGAATTGAGTTTAATTGGTCTACTTGCAGCATTTTTAGGTTTAACAGGTGTGACGGTTGGTGCAATGTATCAAAAGAAAGCGGTAAGTGATGGGCATATTTTTGCCTCTACTTTCTTTCAATATATTCCCCTTGCTGTCGTGATGGCAGTGGTGTCATTTTTATACGAGCCAAACACACCGACTTGGAACGCACCTTTTATTATTAGTATATTGTGGCTTGTGGTTGGTGTGTCTGTAACGGCCATATTGTTGCTTATGTTTATGATAAAAAATGGAGAATCGACAAAGGTAGCATCCTATTTTTATTTAGTACCAGTACTCACAGCTGTCGAAGCATGGATTTTATTTGATGAAAAAATCAGTTTTGCAATGTTGTTAGGGATGGGCTTATCAATAATAGGGTTACTGCTTGTGCACAGAAAGTAGCGACCAAGCTATGGCTCTCCTCTTAAATGGTCAAATAAAACTTTAGATAGCGCACCAATTTGTGCACCTTTTTTAATACAAAGAGTTAAGTTTCTTTTTGACCATTTTTCATCCACTTCTATGGTTTTTATATCTAAAGAGCGCCAGCAGCCTATTGAATCATATGGCAATAAGGCAATGCCCACACCAGAACCAACCATTCTACATACAGCATCAAAACTTTTAACTTGCGCTCGAATATTTAGATGGCAATTTAGGCCTGCGGCTTTATTCATCATAAAAGTATGGATTGCAGATCCTTCGTTCAAGATTACAAATGGAAAACTAACAGCTTGAGAAAACTGTATTTTGCTAAATTTAGCAAGAGAATGCTCGCTTGGAACAATGATGACCAATCGATCTTTCTTATAAGGATAAAACTCCACATTATCATAAAGGCCATTTTCAGCGACGATCCCTAACTCAACTTCTCCTTGTGCTACGGCTGTAATTATTTCTTCGCTTGTGTGTTCCTCTAAAGCAACTCTAACACCCTGATTATTTTCTAAAAAGGTCCCAAGATCTTCTGGCAAGTATGTATGAATAGCATTGGTGTTTGCCCATAATTTTACTTGCGATAATGCACCTTTAGTAAAAGGAGCAATATCAGATTGCATTTGCTCTAACGTAGCTAATGTTCTTTTGGCATATCGAAGAACGATTTCACCTGCTTTTGTAGCAGACACACCTCTTGGTTGACGCTCCAATAATTGAGTACCTAAATTATCTTCGAGTAGTTTAATTCGATGGCTCGCTGATGATGGTGCCAAGAATACTTGCTTAGCTCCTTGAGTTAAGTTCTTTTGTTCTACCACAGCGATAAATAGTTTTAAGTCAGTAAGATCAAATTTCATTCTAAGTTACCATTCGTTATTAACGAACTCTTATTGGTTAATTAGCAATTCTAATATTGAGCAGTTATGTGGCATTGTAGCGTCACTTTTTACAATGAAAAAGAAATTCTGTGGGTTTAAATCGTTTAACAAGCAATGAAATCGGTATTATCTTAGCGGTTCTTTCTGCTGCAGGTTTTTCTCTAAAGGCAATATTTGTAAAACAAGCTTACTTAATTGCTAATGTTGAACCTATTACTCTTCTTAGTTTACGAATGCTTTTTTCATTCCCTTTATTTATTCTTATTGGCTATTCAAGCTTAAAAACAGGCTTTTCATTGACCAATAAAGAAGTTCTTTTACTTATTTTGCTCGGTGTTGCCGGCTATTACGGCGCATCAATTTTGGATTTTATGGGCCTAGAGTATATTTCAGCAGGATTAGAGCGCATTATTTTATTCTCATATCCCATCCTCACGATTTTTATGGGGGTTTTATTTCTGGGTAAACAATTTGAAAAGCGGTTGGTTGTACCTACAGTGCTATGCACATTAGGGGTTGTTTGCGCATGCTTGAGTGATTTCAAATTTGCTGGAGGTAGTCACAGCATTTGGCTTGGCGCTGCTTTAGTCTTTGGCTCTGCGCTATGCTACGCATTTTACCAAGCTTTTTCAGAGCCAATGATTGAGAAACTAGGCGCAATGCGGTTTTCTTTATTGGCTATGTTTGTATCTATTTTTGCCGTTCAGCTACATTTTTTTATTCAATTACCAATAGAGAGCCTAATCCAACCTACTAAAATTTATACAATTTGCTTTATGATGGCTTTATTCTCAACTGTTCTCCCTGTCTTTTTGCAATCAAGCGCTATTAAATATATAGGAGCGGCAAGGTCTGTACTTGTAAGTACTTTAGGGCCTATTTTGACTTTAATTCTAGGGTGGATATTACTTGATGAAAAAATCACTTTGTTGCAAGTGTTGGGTATGTGTTTAGTTTTAATTGGTGTTTTGGCTATAAAACGTAAGAGAGTTTAATTTAAGAGGAAACAGATGGAATCATTATTTATATACGGCACCCTTCGTAAAGGTTATCCAAATGAACACATATTAACTAACATTGGCGGTAAGTTCACAGATGCTTCTGTATTTGGTCGTTACATAAATGTTGGGTGGGGAGTCGAAATGGGCTGCCCTGCACTGAGTCTAGATCCTCAGGGCGAGGAAATTAGAGGGCAAATATTTAGTTCATCACATTTAACTAAACATTGGGAGTTTTTGGATGAATTTGAAGGCAGTGATTATCATCGTGTTGAAACAAGTGTAAAGCTTGAAAATGGCCAAATGTGCACTGCGTTTGTTTATGTTGCTAAAGAATAAGACTAATTAACAGAATACAGAGGAACTAATATGTCTGCCCCCATCAAGCTTTTGAGCTTTTCTATTGCCTTTGTTTGTATTTTATTATCATTAAACTTTGGCCTGAGATCATCAATGGGCTTTTTTATGGCCCCGATTTCTGATGAATTTGGTTATGGTAGAGAAGTTTTTGCTTTCGCACTCGCTTTACAAAACTTATGGTGGGGTTTATCACAACCCTTTGCAGGAGCACTCGCTGATAAATATGGAACATGCAAAACAGTCATTGTTGGCGCGCTTTTATATGCGGGTGGTCTTTATGTAACAGCTTCATCAAATTCCATATTGAGTTTGAATTTGGGTGCAGGCTTACTTATGGGGATGGGTATTGCTGCAACAGGGTTTGGCGTTGTTTTACCTGCTATGGCAAAAATGGTTTCTCCGGATAAGCGAGCATTTGCACTTGGCTTAGGGAGTGCTGCTGGCTCCGCAGGGCAATTAATATTTGTTCCCGTTGCACAGGATTTTATTGCAGCTTATGGCTGGAGTAATGCTCTAATGTTATTAGCTGGTGGTGCATTATTAATGGCTTTAATGGCTGGGGTATTTAAAGAAAATACAGACCCTGAACAAATGTCACAACCAATCACTGCAAAGCAAACAGTGAAAGAAGCGTTGAATGAAGCACTCAGCTATCCACATTACTGGTTAATAGTGATCGGCTTTTTTGTATGTGGTTTTCAATTAGCGTTTATTACAGTACATATGCCAGCATTTTTAAGTGACAGAGGTTTTACCGCAAACGTTGCCGTAGCAAGTTTAGCTCTTATTGGCTTGTTTAATATTTTCGGTTGTTTGGTCTCTGGGGCTTGGTCTGGTAAGTATTCTAAAAAGAATTTATTAACGCTTATTTATGCACTGAGAGCTATTGCTATAGCGCTATTTATGCTTTTACCAATGACTGAAACATCAGTAATTTTATTCTCAATCTTAACAGGCTTTTTATGGTTGGCCACTGTACCGCCAACTTCCGGACTCGTAGCACAGCTTTTTGGTTTGCCACATATGGGGTTACTTTACGGTATCGTATTTTTAAGTCACCAACTTGGTTCATTCAGTGGTGTTTGGCTAGGCGGTTATCTATACGACTTAACAGGATCATATGATGTCGTTTGGTGGAGTGCTTGTTTAATTGCACTTGTTACGGCTGCAATTCACGTGTTTATAGATGAGAGACCAGTTGAGCGGTTACGTATTACTACAAATTAAATAACACCTAGTCTTGTTTTCATAAAGTGAAAGGTGTGCTGCAGCACACCTTTTAATTTAGTTATTTACTTCAAAACATATTCAATTTTATGTAATTGACCAGTAAAAGCGAATGGTGCTTTATCGTAGTAGCTTCGGGTAACTGTTGAGCCAAGATCCTGACCAACATCAAGCGTTTCAGTGGCTGAATAGCGAACCGGAGGCACTTTATCCACTTTGCCAGAGGCAACCTTTTTACCGTTTACTATCAGTGTCGCTTGGCCGCCGTTAGGTGCTTTTCCTTGTTGGGTATATTCAAGGGTAAGCGTGACCTCGCCAGTAGGTAAAGCTTGTTCAGATTTAACAACATAGTGGTGCTCGTTAAAGAAATTCATCACGTAAACAGGTTTACTGTCTTCAACATATAAGCTGTAGCCAGCGCTTGAACCTCCTACAGCAACTAATACACCTTCTACACCTTGCTTTGGTACATTAAACGTTGCCGTAATAGAATGCGAACGGCCATAAACAGCAGGTGCGCTCCCTTCAGGGATACGATTAGTACCAGCTAAATAAGTAAACTGAGTTTTTCCTTTGGTTACACTGGGGCGTTCAGGATTAGTTGCACGTTCAACAAAGCGGTCATCTAATGGGTAAACATTAAATTTTTTCGCTTCTTGATCAAAAATTGAAATTAAAGTTCTTAATTTATCTGGGTATTTAGCAGATAAGTCAACAGCTTCAGAAAAGTCTTCTTCAATATTGTAAAGCTCCCATTTATCATTATCGAAACCAACAGAACCATTCAAAGCCCATGGTACTCCATGAAACGAAGCAGCCACCCAACCGTCATGATAAATAGCACGATGACCACCGGTTTCAAAATACTGAGTCGTACGTTTGCCTTTAGCATCTTTATCGTTCAGCGAGTACAGCATGCTCACACCAGCCATCGGCGTTTGCTCTACACCGTTAACAACTTTAGGCTCAGGAATGTGGGCTGCATCAAGTATGGTTGGTGCTATATCAATCACGTGATGAAACTGTGAGCGCAAGCCACCATGCTCTTTAATATATTTAGGCCATGACACAACAAGCCCATTTCGGGTGCCACCAAAATGTGAAGGGACACGTTTCATCCACTGGAATGGTGCTGAGCCTGCCCATGCCCAGCCAACAGGAAAGTGGTTCTCGTGCAGCGGGCCACCTAGCTCATCTATTTTAGCTAGTTGCCCTTTGATTGTGTCGGCAATGCCATTTTGCGTCATCATATTGTTAAGTGTGCCAGTGACGCTGCCTTCAGCACTTGGGCCATTATCACCAGCGATAAAAACAATCATGGTGTTATCAGCATCAGGTAACTGCGAAACCGCATCCAGTAATCGACCAACATGATAATCTGTGTGCGCAGTAAAGCCTGCGAACACCTCTTGGTGACGGCTAAATAGCTTTTTCTCGTCAGCAGAAAGAGAGTCCCATGCTTTTATTTCTTTAGGTCGTTCTGTAAGTTTAGTATTCTGTGGGGCTATACCAAGCGACTTTTGCCGAGCTAATGTTTCTTCGCGAACTTTATCCCAACCCTGATCAAATTGACCTTTAAACTTGTCGTTCCACTCTTGTGGTGCATGAAGCGGGGCGTGTGTTGCGCCTGTTGCAAAATACATAAAGAACGGCTTTTCGCTATCGATAGATTCTTGTTGCCCCATCCATTTGATTGCGTCATCAACCAAGTCTTCGGTTAAATGATAACCTTGCTCAGGCTTTTTAGGTGGTTCAACCGGTGTGGTGTTTCTGAATAATTGCGGTTCCCATTGGCTAGTTTCACCTCCCTGAAAGCCATAAAAATATTCAAAACCTAGGCCTGTCGGCCAATGGTCAAATGGACCAATTGGGCTGGTTTCCCAGTCTGGAGTGTTGTGCCATTTACCCCAAGCCGCTGTGTTATAACCATTTTCTTTTAGAATCTGGGCAATACTCGCAGTTTCATCAGGCCAAACACTATGATAGCCAGGGTAGCCTGTTGAAAGCTCAGTAATTGTTCCCATGGCAACTTGATGGTGGTTTCTACCAGTAAGAAGAGCTGCGCGTGTTGGCGAACAAATAGCTGTGGTATGAAAGCGGTTAAACTTTAAACCTTCATTGGCTAGTTTATCGATTGATGGGGTTGGAATTGGGCCGCCAAAAGTACTTGGGTGACCAAACCCAAAATCATCTAATAAAATAACCACAACATTAGGTGCACCTTTTGGTGCTTTTATTGGTTGTGGATAATCTTGTTTAGAGTTTTCAAACGTTTTGCCAATCTTTCCTTGAAACTCTGGTGCGGCTATTGGTAAAACACTTCTATCTATTTCAGATGCGTTCACTTGGCTAAACCCAGAAAGCAATAGCAATGAAATAATACTACCTACTCGTTTTAAACGATTCATCCCTTTCTCCATGGTAATAATTACCGACATGTTGGTATGTAATAGTGAGTATTTAGTCACTAACTTAGTAACTATAGTCCAAGGTAATTGTTTAAATAAAGTACGTTTTGTGTTTTTAAAGGTTGTTTTTAGTGGTAATTCTTTTTGATTAATCCATTAAGGTTGGTTCTTTGGATTTGAGCTTAATAACGGTTTTTAAATTTAATTTGAATCTATTAAAGTTAAGAAAAGACAGTATTTCTGCCGCCTCTTTTTGCTTCATAAAGGTGTAAGTCGACTCTTTTGGCTGCCTGTTCTGACGTTTCGTTTGGTGCAATTTCAATAACACCTAAGCTTATCGTTGCGCTTATAAACAAAGATGTATGTTCCTTTTCGGCAACAGAAAGCCTAATACGTTCAGCAATGTCTTTTGCGTGCTCTAAAGACTGATTCTCAAGCACAATTAAAAACTCTTCTCCGCCGACACGTCCTACTCGATCGGAACAACGGACTGTTTGCACAATCGTATTGGTTATGGATATGATTAATTCATCACCAATATCATGACCGTATTGATCATTGACCGCTTTAAAATGATCGATATCGATAGAAATTAATGAGCTGATTTGCTGATTTAGTTTGTTTTGCAGCATGACACTTTGTTTTAAATTTAAAATAGCTCTTCGATTCGCTATCCCTGTTAATTCATCTTTTAAAGCGAGAACTTCAAAGTACTTTTTCTGGCGAACTTGTTTAAATGTATAAACGGCGAATAAGAGTAAACACACGCAAGTTATTATCACAGTTAAGCCTTGCCAAAAAGACTTATCTTCGGCCACTGCTAAAAGTTTTTGTTGTAGCTTTGACTCATGCTCTAAACGAGAAATCTCAAGGTTCTGTTGTTCATAATTAAAGTTTAACCTGGCAGAAATAAGTGTGTTATTTGCGATAGCTTTTTGTTTATCCCTAATTAAAGCGATTAATTGTTGTTGAGATGCTATTTGTAAGTAAGTATCTCCTCTTGCAGCTGCGAGCCGAGAGGTTAAATTTAAATAGCGTTCCCTTAAGTTAGCGGGCCATGATTGATTATGCCCGGCTATCTTCTCATAAGATGTAAGGGCGGCTTGCAATTGAGAGTTAGCTAAGTACCATTCTGACTTAGTGAGGTTGTAAAGAGTCAAAATCCAGCTGTCTGTAACAGAAAGCGTGTTTAACTCAGTTAGATATGAATCAGCCTGAGATAAACTATTAAGTTTTATATTGAGTTCCGTAAGTTTTATCAATATGTAAGCATAGCCGTTGTCGCTTTCGAAACGACGAACATCTTTTTTAATCGACTTGTATAGCTCAATTGCCTTTATTAAGTCGCCTTTTTCTTCGTAGGTATACGCGAGTTGATCCGTTACTTTGTAGTGCTCTTGCTCATTGAATTTCGTTAACGCTAATTTGGCTCGCTGCAGTTGTTCAATTGCAAGTTCATAGTTGTACAACGCTATATGAATATCGGCAATTTCTTTTAATGCAAGTGCTTTTTCGTAGTCATTACCTGCTTTTTCAAATAGCTGATAAGCAGTTTTAGCAGAGTCGAATGCCTCTTGATAGTTGCCTTTAGTTAACTGAATACGGTTAAGTACTATGTGGGCAGTAGCGATGGTCGACAATTGCTTAGGGGAGATTGTGTTTTCTACTGACGTGGTGTTAATTATTGGTTTTAAGTGTTCTAGAGCTGTTTGATAATTACCTTGTGTATACTCTTGGTTTGCTTCACAGACAGCAAGTTCCTGTATTAAGTTTAAATTGTTTGCTTGTTGAATGACTGGTTTGGCTGTTTCTAGAAACTGTTTGTATTCACTAATCCCGTTTGGAGTTGATACATTAGAAAACCAACATTTAAACGCCATTACTTGCGCATTATCTAGCGCATTTTCATAAGGCATTTGTTTTTCTAATTTGCTTAAGATAGCTATAGCCTCGGCTTTTGTTGTAAAGCCTTGAAAAACTTTGTTTATTTCGTTTTCTACTTCAGTAGCAGCAAGCTGAGAAGAGAATAATAGAAAGCAAAAAATCCTAAACATTTTAAATGTTACTCCGTCAGGAATTATTATCCATAATATTAATTTTGCAGATGTTCTGGCTAGCATTCATAGTGAATGTAGCAGGTTTGTTTTGGTCAAATAGCATAAGGCTGAACTTCATTGAACAGCCTTGTGGAAAGTTGTTAAAGTTAAGAGTTTGGTTCAAGCACTTTACTGTCATCCACTAATTTAGTTGTTTGTAAGTTCGCAGCCGCTTGTCTTTCGCTATATCGGTCTACGAGCCAGTCCAACTTGTCTCTGGTTAGTAAAGTAAATTTAATTAACTCTTCCATCACATCGACAATGCGCATTCTAAACGACGACTCTTTCATATTGCCAGCCTCGTCAAACTCTTGCCAAGCTTTTGCGACTGATGACTGATTTGGTATCGTTAACATACGCATCCAGCGACCAAGAATGCGCATGTTATTTACAGCATTAAAGCTTTGCGAACCGCCAGATACCTGCATTACGGCTAGCGTCTTACCTTGTGTTGGTCTAACAGCACCATCAGTGAGTGGGATCCAATCTATTTGATTCTTGAGCACAGCTGACATATTGCCGTGAATTTCAGGTGAGCACCAAACCTGTGCTTCTGACCATTTCACAAGCTCTCGCAGCTCTTGTACTTTTTGATTGTTTACTGACTCTCCATTATCAAATAATGGTAATCCATCTGGGTTAAATATTTTAACTTGAGCACCTAAGTGTTCAAGTATTCTTGCGGCTTCTTCACTAGCAAAACGGCTAAACGACGTTTCTCGTAAAGACCCGTATAAAATTAAAACTCGAGGTTTGCTTGTGCTTGCATTATCGAAAGTCGGGGTTACGTCAAACTTTGCATCATTTAAGTATTTCATTACATCTCCTGAATGATTGAGGCTTACCTAGTAAGACGTAATGTTTTTCAAAAAGACGAAGTGTTAGCAGAACTTTTTTTGTTTGGGGTGGTAATCAACTAAGTTGCCGTACTTATCGATTTCAAAGTCACAACAACAATCGAATAATGCCTTCAATTTTGAGCGACTTTTTTGCAGCCTTGATTTGTAGGTTGAGTAGCTGATGTTTAACTTCAAAGCTTCCTCTTTTTGAGAGTATCCTTCGAGATCTATTTTTCTAATTAGATCCGCTTCTTCTTCAGGCATAGCTTGTAAAAAAGGTTCAATGCACTTTATGAGTTCAGCTTTTACGGTTTTGTTTTCTTGTTGCGAAATAATATCATCAAGCTCTATTTCTACATGCTTATTTTGACGCCTATAAAAGTCAACAATAACATGGTGTGCTATTTGAAATAACCAAGCCTTTAAACTTCGCTGATCTTGTAAGTGATGAATATTAAGATGTGTTTTTAACAGAATATCTTGTAAAAGTTCTTCAACATCAGCAGGGTTCGATATTTTTGTGGTTAAAAAAGCACGTAAACTATTTTTGTATTCAAGCCAGATTTGTTCGATGGACATAATAGTATCGTTGTTGGGATTTAATCGTTAGTTTATCAAAAATAGTACAGAGCCTGCATGTGGCAGGCTCATTTTAATTACTATACCAAATAAGATTAGAGTCCGAGTCCTATATCCGTATTTGGGTATTTTTTCATTGTGGCTATGTGTGCTTTCATAAACTTAGTCGCTTGAGGCATGCCCCATTCAAAATATTGGTGCCCTGTGCTTGCCATTTCTTTAGGGTCCATATTTAAATTGAAAACCCAAGGCGCCGTTCCGATATCTAATAAGAATGATGCATCAATGTTGCGTCTTGGCACTGCAGTATTGAACACTTTAAAATGAATTTTGTAGTCTAACCAGCGAAGTGCTGTGAAATCTTCACGGCTCCACATATACACAACTTGACGTCGTGATTTGCCATTATCAGCTAGTAAGAAAGCTGTTTGATCTATGCCATCGAAATACATATTACTCGGAAGCTCATCAATAACACCACCTAATCGTAAAGAAGTCATGTAGATATCGGTGAGGTCCATTAAGCCATTATTGACCTGCCCAGCAGATATCATGCCTTTCCAGTAAGCAATGCCGGGTATTCTAACTCCTCCTTCCCATGTTGTTCCTTTACCACCACGCCACGGCGAATAGCCACTATCTGGCCAAGTATCTTCATTAGGGCCATTATCTGAAGTGAAAATAATCAGTGTATTTTCTAGCTGCCCTTTTTCTTTTAATAGAGCAACAAGTTCACCTGTAATATCATCAACTTCGACCATAGCATCGCGAACGGGCATTGCAGCTGGGCTTGCGCCTTTGTATTTTGGAGCTGGGTAGTTGTCGTTATGGATCTTTGAAAAAGAATGAATTAAATAAAATGGTTTCCCTTCATCAACAGCTTGGTTTATAAATTTTACAGACTCATCTCGCAATACCTGATCAATCATTGAGATATCTTCAATACTATTAATTGGATACGCAACTTCACGCTTACCACCTTTGCGGCCTTTTATCAGGCCTTCAGGACGCAGCTGAGAAGCTTTAGTGTAAAGCTCTTTGTTCGTCATCATATCGGCATATTGGCGCTCTACCAAAAATTGGGTGTAATCTGATTGAACTGATGGGAGGCCATAGAAATAATCAAAACCTACCTCATGAGGAAGCATTCCCTCAGCTTCACCAACATGCCATTTACCGATTAGCGCCGTTTTATAGCCCACTTTAGATAATAGCTTACCTTGAGATACTTCTTTCTCCCACGGATTTTGTGTCACTTTATCGCCAGTTAGAATAGGGCGAACTAAGCCACTTCTTACGGGTAATCTACCAGTTGTCAGTGCAGCTCGAGAAGATGTGCAAGTTGGTTGTGAATACATTGATGTGAGGCGAAGCCCTTCGTTTGCCAGTTTATCTATATTAGGAGTGGGAGCACCTATCGCTGCACCGCCACCATACACTCCAGGGTCACCCCAGCCTAAATCATCTACTAGTAAAACAAG
This sequence comes from Pseudoalteromonas sp. PAST1, assembly GCF_021532515.1. Classification (NCBI taxonomy): domain Bacteria; kingdom Pseudomonadati; phylum Pseudomonadota; class Gammaproteobacteria; order Alteromonadales; family Pseudoalteromonadaceae; genus Pseudoalteromonas; species Pseudoalteromonas sp. PAST1. The sequence goes on from NZ_JAKGBH010000004.1 coordinate 85,890, forward strand.
AACATTTGGTTTTCTGCCTTGCTTAGCTTCGAGATTCTTTAGCTTTGAGGCCGCAACTTTCTCTTGTTCAGGGCGAGGAATGGCTGGCTCCATATTTGGCTTTTCAACGATTGCATCATTGAATACATTTTTTTCTGCAACCACAGAAAATGATGCGATTAACAGACTGAGAACTAAAAACCTTTTCATACTTTACTCCTTGTTAAGGGGGATGAATTCATTCATATATATTAACTGTTTGATATAAAAATAATTATTCTGAATTTTTAGTCTTTATTAAGAATATCAGCTGTTGGAAATATGGCCAGTTTTATTGTGCTAGTTTTGGGAGGAGATGAACTTAATGGCTAGCTTATTAATTCTAGAATGAAATTTTAGTTCGTGTTTTTTTATAATCACTAAAGGTATGGCGTTGCTATAAGTTTTATCTCAAAAATATGATTTTTGTGCCTTAAATGGTATTGTCCTCAGTGTAAATTTAATTAAAAGGAATTACTTTTTTATGCTAAATAAGATGCTTCTTAGTGGTGCTTTTCTATTTTCTGTTACTGCAATGGCTGACATGCCAGCCTACTTTAATAATGAGATAGATCAAGAGTATCGCGCGGTTTTAAAGCACATGGATGAAATGATGCCGCAAACCGATTTAGAGCTTGCTTACTTACCCTCTTTTTACCCGTTTAGCATCTTTGATATTCATGCCACAAAATTGAAAAATGACAAAGATAAGCAAGCGTTTACTAACTTTAATTTAGGCGTGCTTGGTAGTCAGTTTTTAAATGTAGAACCGCAGGTTGGAACAAAACTTCCTAATTTAGTTATTTGTAAAAAAGATAAGTGTACGGAACAAAGGCTAAAGCAAATTAGCTCATTTTTAGCTGTATCGGAGGAGCAAATCTTAGCTTTTAAAAATAACATTAGCTTGAACCTTGTACAATTAACTGCGCCGAATGTTTATCGTATTAACAATACTTTTTACTCCCCAACTCAATTATTAAGCTATACACCATCAAAGTATGCGGGTTTTGTACCATCTGCCGATTATAAAATTCTATCACCTGATACAGCCTCTAGTTTGATGGAGCTATCAGCTTATTCTCAAAAGCTCAGAGATTTAATGATTAAACATAAAGTTGCAGCTGTCACAAAAGATAAGAATGACAGCGTAAATGTAATTTTTGGCGGCCTTAGCGATAATCATTGGGGGGTGGTACTTTTAGACAAAAGTAATATACCTAGGAAAGGTGATAGAAATGCAATTGGCCTTGAGTATGACGTAATAAAACCACTCTCTGAGACAAGCTTTTATTATCAAACAAATTAAGTCGATTTTTATCAAAAAGTGTATAAATCATTAGAGTGAATTATGAGCTCATTTAAAAAATATAGATTAAAGAACTCTCGGTTTGGGTTGAAAAGTTTTGGTTTAATAGCACTATTTGTATCTTTAACAGGGTATGCCACCGAGCAGCAAATACAGCAGCAAGTTGATGCGTTTATTCAAAACCAATATAAAGATCATTTTCCAGAGTTAGTCTCTGATGATGAAGTTGGCCGGTTAAAGCGTTTTTATGAGCATATTGATGGCAGAGTCTCTATATTTTGGACTTATCAAGCAGGCAATGTTTGGTTAGAGAAGCTGACTCTTATTGAGGTTCAAAATGACGGTTATAGCGAATTGTCGTCTATCTCTTTTAACGGAGTTGTAAAAAGTACAAAAAAGGTAGGCGAAGAGCTTGTCATACAATTACGTACATATGATGAAAATGATCCTCGTTGCTGCCCCAGCAAGAAAACCACGTTACGCTACCGTATTTATAATGGTGAGTTAATTAAGTTATAGCCTGATAATTTGTCACCAGGCTATAAATCAAGAATTAGCAAATATGATATTCACCACGTGGTTTGTTGCTGAACATAAAGGCCTGTAACTCAGATTTGAGTACTTCGATAATATCAGTTGTAAAGGGCGTTCTGATTTCGCCAGAGTCTAAATATCTAAGCAGATCAGTTTCATGCTTGAGTGCCGATTGAATAGAGTAGCTAATAGGATAAGTCACTTTAAACTGTTTGCGCGATATCACGTTATCGTGGTTTTCAATATCAACATAAAAAGTTAACTGTTCGTCTTCTTCGCAAATATCACTGCAGGTGCCTTGTTCGCGAATACAATCTAAGACAATATTTCTGATGAAAATATCAAATTCGTTCATATTAATCCTTTAATCTTTGCCCTTCCATTGGGTACAAATAAAACTAGCAAAAAGTAATTAATTTAGCCAATCCAATTTTGCATCTTTTGGATTAACTCTTTCTGAATGGGTTGATTTAATAGTATTAGGGGTGGGTAGTAGTTAGTTGATAGAGGATAGGATGCGCGATACACGTTTCACGCCTACGTTGTAGCATCGGCTTTATGCTGTGGCATTGATAAATTTTTACGAGAAACGAGGGGTGATGGGTGAGGTAAAACGCGATGTGAAATCGCTGCTACACAAGCAGGTTCAGACTAAATTTAAAATCTGACGGGCTAAAGCCCGACCTACCATGTAGGTCGCTATTTATGGTGACAAGGGGGAGGTAGACGCGCACCTCGTAACTTTACCCTAGTAACTCGCTAACTTACTCTCATAATAGTAAAACCATAAACGTGATGTGAAATCGCTGCTACACAAGCAGGTCCATACCTGATTTTAAAACTGACGGGCTAAAGCCCGACCTACCATGTAGGTCGCTATTTATGGCGACAAGGGGGAGGTAGACGCGCACCTAGCCTCTCGAACCTCGAACCTCGCAACTTTCCTCTTTCCTCTAGTAACTCGCTAACTTACTCGCTCAATAATAAAATCATAAACGCGATGTGAAATCGCTGCTACACAATCATGTTCAGACTAAATTTAAAACCTGACGGGCTAAAGCCCGACCTACCATGTAGGTCGCTATTTATGGCGACAAGGGGTGAGGTAGACGAGCACCTCGTAACTTGACCCTAGTAACTCGCTAACTTACTCGCTCAATAATAAAATCATAAACGCGATGTGAAATCGCTGCTACACAAGCAGGTTCAGACTAAATTTAAAATCTGACGGGCTAAAGCCCGACCTACCATGTAGGTCGCTATTTATGGCGACAAGGCTCGAGGGAGATGCGCACCTCGCCTCTCGAATCTCGCACCTCGTAACTTTACTCTTTCCCTTAGTTACTCGCTAACTACCTCTAGAACCTAGCTCCTCGCCTCTAAAACCTCGCCTCTTACAATCTCTGCACCTTTACTTAGCGCACTGAGTTTGGCGCTTGCTATCTGGCGAGGGAGGGGAGCCATACCGCAGTTTGTGCATGGGTAAAGCTTGTCGGCATCAACGTATTTCAGAGCTTCGCGTAATGTGTGTGCGACCTCTTCAGGGGTTTCAATTTCATTGCTCGCTACATCAATGGCGCCAACCATCACTTTTTTTCCGCGTATCAGTGCTAATAGCTCAATAGGTACGCGAGAGTTGTGGCACTCAAGTGAAATAATATCGATATTCGATTTTTGAAGTTTTGGGAATACTTCTTCATATTGACGCCATTCATTGCCCAGTGTTTGTTTCCAATCAGTGTTAGCTTTAATGCCGTAGCCGTAGCAAATGTGTACGGCGGTTTCGCACTTTAAGCCTTCAATTGCTCTTTCGAGGCACTTAATGCCCCAGTCATTTACATCATCGAAAAACACATTAAACGCAGGCTCATCAAATTGAATAATATCAACACCTGCAGCTTCGAGCTCTTTCGCTTCTTGATTGAGGATTTTGGCAAATTCCCATGCTAGTTTTTCACGGCTTTGATAGTGGGCGTCATACAAGGTATCGATCATGGTCATTGGCCCTGGCAATGCCCATTTTATAGGTTGCTTGGTTTGCGAACGTAAAAACTTGGCGTCTTCAACAAACACGGGTTTGCTGCGTGACACCGGGCCAATCACACTTGGTACACTGGCTTCGTAGCGATTTCGAATGGTCACTGTTTTACGGTTCTCAAAATCAACGCCATTTAAGTGTTCGATAAAGGTCGTTACAAAGTGCTGGCGGGTTTGCTCGCCGTCGCTCACGATATCAACACCAGCTTGTTGCTGCTCTTGTAAGGCAACACGCAGCGCGTCTTGTTTGCCGTCGATAAGTTCTGCACCTTGCAATTTCCAAGGTGACCATAAGGTTTCAGGCTCAGCAAGCCAAGCTGGTTTTGGTAAACTGCCTGCTGTTGATGTAGGTAATAATTTTTTCATTTTTAATCTCATTAAATTGCGTAGTTGGCAGACCATTTTTCAAGTACTGACTGATAAGGCTTAATAAAGTGCTGCTCAGTAAATTTACCTTGTGCAATCGCAAGTTGACTGCGCTCTTCACGGTCGTAAACAATTTGCGTGATAGAGTGATCGGCGTTTCTTAAATTGGGTTGATAGCAACTACCCGCCACAGCATTGGCGTTATAAATTTCTGGACGGTAGATTTTTTGGAATGTTTCCATAGTGCTAATCGTGCTGATCAACTCTAAGTTGGTGTAATCGTTCAGCAAGTCACCAAAGAAATAAAACGCCAGCGGAGCAACTGTGTTTGGTGGCATAAAATAGCGCACCTGCAAGCCCATTTTTTTAAAGTATTGCTCGGTTAATGACGACTCATTTGGTTGGTACTCAGCACCTAAAATTGGGTGTTGGTTTTCTGTGCGGTGGTACGTTTTGTTATCAGACACGCTTAAACAAATAACCGGTGGCTTTTTAAAGTGCTGTTTGTAAGTTTCTGAGTCAATGAAGTATTTAAAGAGTTTACCGTGTAAGTCACCAAAGTTTTCGGGAATGCTGAATTCGCTTTTCGCTTTGTTATGATCAAGCAGCAGTACGCTAAAATCATAATCGCGCACGTAAGATGAAAAGTTATTACCAACAATACCTTCGATACGTTCATTAGTTTGGTGATCAATGATATTAGTTTTTAGTACTTCAATTGACGGGAATGCCTCTGCGCTTTGTGCAATTTCTAAATCAACAGAAATGATCTCAAGCTCTACTGAGTAGCGGTTGCCTTGCGGGTTATCCCAGTTTGCTAGCGCATTAAAGCGACTATCAATCATTTTTAAGGCGTTACGTAAATTCTGCTGGCGACTTTCACCGCGAGCTAGGTTCGCAAAGTTTGTGGTAAGTCGTGTGCTATTTGACGGATGATAATTTTCGTCGAGGCAAATACTTTTAATTGTAAATCTGAAATCGTTGTTCATGGCAATGTATCCAAAAGTCCTGAGATAAATGATTGCTGCTCACCTTCCTTAAATCGCTAGGTCATTAACCTTAGGTTGCTCTGCAGCGCTAATAAATTTATACGTTCTTACTATCATGAAGAAAAACGTTTTTATTTCAGGTAAAACATGAGGCAGATTCATGCTGCTTTGTTGTCTTAGTTCTAAAAACAGCAACTGGGAATGAAAAAATGCTTTAAAGTTATTTTGGACGTCTAGATTTCTAAAGTCATATGTTGAAGTTGCAGTAATTTCATATAAAACGTGAGTAATATTCACTAGTTAACAGGACTTTTGAGAGCAACCCCGTACTTTATTGTTGTTATACTCGGTTTCACAAATCAACAACACAGACAAATACAATGAATGAATTAATCGTGCTTATTATCGCTTGCGCCATACTTGGTAGCGGGGTTGGCTTTTTAGCTGGGCTGTTAGGAATTGGTGGAGGCCTAGTGATCGTGCCTATATTAAGCATGATCTTGCTGTATTTTCAGGTGTTACCCGCAGAGCAAGTGGTGCTGGTGGCGATTGCTACATCGCTCGCCTCAATTCTTTTTACTTCAACGTCATCAGCTATCGCTCACCACAAAAATGGTAATGTGCCTTGGCAATTGGCTCCGTGGGTAATGACAGGGGTTGCACTAGGCGCACTTATCAGTGGCTTTTTGGCTTCGCTATTACCCGCAAATGTGGTGCGAATTGTATTCGCTGTGAGTGTGGTGCTTATTGCATTAAAAATGATTTTCAGCAGTAAAAACGACAGCCAAACATCACGAACGCTACCTAATAAAGGCCTTTTGACACTTTATACATCCATCACAGGGGGTCTATCTGCCATGATAGGTATTGGCGGTGGTGCGGTACTTGTGCCGCTACTGACGTTTTTCTCGGTTGATATGAAAAAAGCCATTGGCTGTGCTTCGGCGTGCGGTATTGTCATTGCGCTATTTGGCTCTGTGGGTTACATCAGCTCAGGCAGTCAGTACTTTACATTAAAAGAGGGCTTTGCTGGATTTGTTTATTTGCCTGCCTTGTTTGGTATTGTTTGTACTTCGTGGTTTACCGCACCATTAGGTGCAAAAGCAACGCATCATTTACCCGTCTCTACTATTAAAAAAATATTTGCTGGGCTGTTGGTTATTATGGCTGTGAATATGCTTACAAAATAGTGTTAACTTATTAATTCGACAACGCAAAAACGGTTTGTTAATGTCAGTTAAGTAGTAATTAGGCTGCTTAACTGCGCGCTTATTTTGGCTTTAGGCGCTAATAAAGGATTCATTTTTTAAGGAACCTGTTATGGATCGTCGGTGCTCTCTAGCAAGTAAAAAAACGCTAAGCTCTTTATTTGTTGCTCTATCAATGTTGGCTTTGCCAGTGACTGCTGAGCCTACAAAGCCACTCGAAACTCACCACGCTTTAATGGGCCAAGTTCTCAATGCACACCAACAAGCTCCCCTTACAGGTTTTGCACTTCATGTGATTGTTGATGATGGACATACTTTTTCAACGGTAAAGCAAAGTAAAGAAAATGCGCCGCAAGTTATTAACCCCAACAGTTTATTTAGAATTGCCAGCGTGACTAAAACCTTCACTGCAGCAACGGTGCTACGTTTGCATGAAGAAGGGAAATTAAATCTTGATACAACACTTGATAAGTTAATTTCTGACGACTTTTTTGCGCTTCTTGAAAGCGATGGCTATGCCCTTGATAAAATGACGCTTAAGCAAGTGCTGAGTCATACGGCAGGGCTATACGATCACGCTCAAAGCGATCAGTATTTAGCTGGCATAATGGCAAATCCGCAGCAAGATATTACGATGCGCGAGCAAATTAAAGGGTGTGTAGAGTGGGGCGACCCAGTTGGCAAACCTGGCGAGCTTTTTTCATATTCAGATACCGGATATGTGTTACTCGGCCATATTATTGAAAGAGTGACAGATTTACCCTTGCCTGAAGCGGTTCGTAAATACTTAAGTTTCGACAAAAATCATATTGAAAATGTGATCTGGGAACGTGGTGATTCAGTTGCTGTGGATGAGTCACGACGCGTGCATCAATACTTGCACGGCACTGACACCTTTAATTGGAGTCCAACTGTCGATTTATATGGTGGCGGTGGGCTTGTTGCCAGTCCAATCGGTATGGCTAAATTTTATCAGGCTTTATTTTCAGGTAAGGTCTTCAAACACCCAGAAACGCTCAAACTGATGCTCTCTAATAAAGGCTTACCTGCAGGTAGCCCTTATCGTTTAGGTGTATTTGCAAAAGAATATAACGGCACTTTGGTTTATCAACATGGTGGCTTTTGGGGCACTTTGGTGATGTATGAGCCAACAACGCAGGTGGTGGTCGCAGGAGCTGTTACTCAGCAAAAAGACTATGCCCAGCTTGAAAAAGTGATGAGTGATTACTTAACATTACAAGCAAAATAAGCGCAATGAGTGTTACAATGACCCGTAACTTATTTCAGATTTAAATTAAATGTCTAAGCTTTGTTCAACTTGGTTGGTGATAATGTGTGTTTTGCTCTCTTTTGTAGGGCAGGTTATTGCGTCGCCGTCTGAGTTACCTTGTGAAAGTGAAGATATTTATCAGCTCGCTGCACTTGATAGCGCAACCAACCAAATCAGCCCGAGTGAAACTAATGATTGCTGCAATATCGATTGCTGTGAATTAGGGTGTTCTTGCGTAGCAAGTTTATGCTCACCAATCTTGTATTTAGACCTTGAAGTTAAAAAAATTAAGTTGCCCTATTTTGCTGGTTTTCGATTCAGTGATCAGCCACAACCCCCCAACTTAATTGCACGGCAATTATATCGCCCACCCATTTTTACCTCTTAACCAAAACCTATAAGTTGGCATTTGCTCGCCTATAGGTGCTGGTTAATGAAAATTTATTTGTCATTACAATAAGCATTCTAAGAGGTAAAAATGCGTCAAAGACTATTTAAATTAGCCGCGGTTACACTGCTATTGCCATCGGCTGGTTATACAAGTGCACATGAAGATGAACATCATCATGAAGAAAAAAGTATCGAGCGAATTCAGGTCAGAGCGTCACGTTTAGGGCGTATTGTGACAGAATCAGCTACTCGCACTGAGATTATTAACGGTGAAGAAGTTCAAGAAAAGGCATTAATGCGGCCTGGAAATATTTCGATGTTAGTTGCTGAAACAGGGGGGGTTAGGGTGCAAACAACATCACCGTCACTAGGCAGCGCGAATATTCGTTTGCAAGGTTTGTATGGTCGATATACCCAGTTACTAAGCGATGGCTTGCCACTTTATGGTGGGCAAACGGCTTCGATTGGCCTTTTACAAATTCCACCTACTGATCTTGCAAATGTTGAGATAATTAAAGGTTCTGCCTCATCTTTATATGGTGGTTCAGCACTTGGTGGTGTAATTAACTTAATTTCGCGAACACCTGCCGACGAGTTTGGCGGCGAGGTATTGCTTAATGCGACATCTAAAGATGGCCAAGATGTAACAACCTATTTATCGGCCCCGATCAATGAGTCGTTCGCAAGCTCTTTGACGGCGGGCATTCATCATCAAGCAAAACAGGATCTGGATGATGATGGTTGGATAGATATGGCACAGTATGAACGGGTCACTGCAAGGCCTAGGCTTTACTATCAAGGCGAAAATGGAGAAAACCTTTACGTAACACTTGGAGGGATGAAAGAACAGCGTAAAGGTGGCACAGAAGCTGGGGCTTTAATGCCTGATGGTCTGCCATTTGTGCAACAGCAAGATACACTTAGAACAGACTTAGGTTTTGTTTATGATCAAGCATTAGCTGAAGAACTTGATTTAAATGTTCGTGGCTCAGCAATGGAACAAGATCATGATCACCAGTACGGTCAGGTATTTGAACAAGATAAGCATAATAGTTATTTACTTGAGTCGAGTGTGTCAGGTTATTTGCACAATACTGCTTGGTTGCTAGGTGTTGCATATCAAACAGAGCAGTTTTCCTCACAGACATTTTCGGCGTTTGATTATCGTTATGAGGTGCCAGGACTGTTTTCACAAATTGATTACCAAGCAACGGATGACTTATCAATGTCAGTGAGTGCTCGTGCAGATGATCACAGTGAATATGGCAATCAATTTAGTCCTCGACTTTCTGTACTCTATAATCCAGAAAACTGGCTATTTAGAGGTGCATATGGCAAAGGGTATTTTGCACCAACTCCTTTTATTGAAGAAATTGATGAGGTCGGTTTATCACAGCTTGAGCCCATTAATGACTTACAAGCAGAGCAAGCAGATACAGCTTCATTCGATATTAGCTACATTGCTGGTAATTTAGAAACCAGCATAACGTTGTTTTCATCAAATATTGAGCATGTTACAGAGCTTGAAGCCTCTCAAGTTGGCAGTGAAAAAGCCGTTCGACTTGTAAACAGCCAAGGGCAAACACAAATCAGAGGCGCAGAGTTTTTAATGCGCTATCGCTGGCATGATATTAAGTTTACCGGCAGCTATTTATATACCGATGCAACGAAGCAAAATCAGGCAGGGTATGGTCGCGAAAAACTCACTCTAACACCAGAGCACTCGGCTGGGCTGGTTGTAATGTGGGAAGAGCATGGCAGTCATCTAGTTGGTTTTGAAGCCTATTATACTGGTACTCAGCACCTTGAAGACAACCCTTACCTTGAACGAAGCAAACCATATTGGCACTTGGGGTTGTTAGGTCAAATAACCACGGGTAACGTAAGCTGGTTTGTAAACGCAGAGAACTTACTTAACGTTCGTCAAACAAAAGAACATCCGCTCACCTTGCCTGAGCAAGCTGCAAGTGGACGCTGGACAACTGATATATGGTCTCGAAATGATGGTTTTACCGTTAATGCAGGCATGCGAATTCAATTTGGTGGTTAATTAATAAATACCCAAGCCGCTCATACTTTGTTGGGCGGCTTACTTATTTTTAAACCAACACTCAAAAAACTCTATAAACGCTTTCACTTGCCGAGGTTGAAATTGCCTGCTTGGATATATCACCTGTAGGCCGACACTTTTTTTATCGCTGTGGCTAAAGCCTCGAACATACTCATCTAGTATCAAAATAAGGTCGCCTGTTTTGAGGTCATTTTTGATATCAATGTATGATTTTAAGGCTATGCCATGGCCTTGATTTGCCCAGCGTCTTATCACCTCACCGTCTGAGCATGAAAGGTGGGGAGCTACTTTGATAGAAAAGTGCGTGTTATCTACCTCAAAATGCCAGTCATTTAGCGGTTGCCCAAGTCGCTCAAGTACAAGGCAACGATGATTTTTTAAATCTTCGGGATGCCTTGGCAAGCCAAACGATTCTATATAGCTAGGTGAGGCGCATAGCACACGGCGGTTATTACATAGCGGGCGGCTAATCAAGTTACTATCAGGCAAATTGCCGAATCTAAATGCCAGATCAATACCTTCCTCAACAATATTGGTGACCCCATCTGTCAGTACTAAATGCGGTTTAACATTTGGGTGATTATTGATGAATTCTGCTAATGCGGGTGCAACAAACTGGCGACCAAAGTCAGATGTTGCAGAGAGTTTTAGCTGGCCTCTTAGGCTTTGTTGTGACTCTTGAAGTATGTTTTCAGTATTTTCGACTTCTGCTAATACTCTTAAACAGCCACTATAAAAACGTTCGCCTGCATCTGTTAAGGCAATACTGCGCGTATTACGCGTTAATAATCGCGTATCGTAATTTTGCTCAATTTTATTAATTCGTGCTGTCATGCTTGCAGGCGAAAGCCCCAATTTTCTTCCCGCAGCGGCTAACCCTCCCGCTTTTACAACGTGAACAAAAAGCGCCATATCATCAATTTTTGACATTATTCTTCAGTTTTAATGAATACTGATTTAACTCTAAGGCTAATTATAAATTTAGTCAAAATAGTTAAACTCATTTCATCACTTGAAGGAGATAGAAATGCAGCTTAATCACGCCCTGCTTTTAGCAACGAATATCCAGCACATGGCTCAGTTTTTAGAGTCGTCGTTAGGCCTTAAAAAGGGGCCAAGGCCAGCATTTGGTTTTGATGGTGTTTGGTTATATGACGACTTGGATACGCCATGCATTCATATAGCAGCTAAGTTTGGCATAAATGAATCGCAATCTGATTACTTAAGCCAAGCTTCGGTATCAACAGAAGCAGTTGGCTTATCAACGGTTGACCACCTTGCTTTCTTTGCAACTGATTATCAAGAAGTTAAAGCACGGCTAAAAGCAACTTCAATACCATTCGTTGAGCGGGAAGTGCCGGCAGCGAATGAGCATCAAGTGTTTATTCAAGGGCCTGATGGCTTAAAAATAGAAATTTTATTTACACGCAGCGAGCTTATTTAAAAGGTACACACATGAAAAATAGAGTATTTAATCCAGACCAAATTGGTCATCATAAAACCGCAAATAAAATAGTAATGGCTCCTATGACTCGTTCACGTACGGCTCAACCAGGTGATATTCCGACAAGTCTAATGGCAGAATATTATGCGCAACGAGCCAGTGCGGGTTTTATAGTATCAGAGGCGACGCAAATTTCTGCACAAGGAAAGGGCTACTCATTTACCCCCGGGATTTATACTGAAGAGCAAATCAACGGATGGCGCAAAGTAACGCAAGCCGTTCATCAGCACAATGGACTCATTTTTTCTCAGTTATGGCATGTTGGCAGAATGTCGCATAGTGTCTTTCATCCAGACGGCTTGCCGGTTGCGCCAAGTGCTATTGCCCCAAATGCGCAAGTGTGGGTGGTTGATGAAAATGGCGAAGGCCAAATGCTTGATTGTCCTACACCACGTGAATTATCGACCAATGAAATAAAGGGCATCGTTCAAGACTATAAACAAGCTGCTTTAAATGCGATTGAAGCAGGGTTTGATGGCGTTGAGGTACATGCAGGTAATGGCTATTTAATTGATCAATTTCTAAGACAAACATCAAATAAACGTAGTGACGAATACGGCGGTAATATTGAAAATAGAGCAAAGTTCGCGCTGCAAATCATTACTGCAATTAGTCAAGCTATCGGCCCAGAAAAAACGGCTATTCGATTAGCACCTTTTATTACACAAAGAGGCATGGATGATCCGCAAGCAATCGATGTCATTCTATATTTAGCTAAAAAGTTTGATGAACTTGGCATTGCTTATCTGCATTTAGCGGAAGCTGATTGGGATGACGCTCCCCTCGTAACCGATGAGTTTAGAGTTAAATTACGTGAAAGCTTTAATGGAAAAATTGTGGTGGCAGGAAACTACACATTAGCAAAGGCCGATAAACTCATTGGTGAAGGCTTAGTTGACTATGTTGCATTTGGCAGAAAGTTTATTGCAAATCCAGATTTACCTTATCGCTTAGAGCACAATTTACCTCTAAATGAAATATCAGATCCTACTACTTTATTTGGAGGTGATGAGCAAGGTTACACAGACTACCCAGTATTTCAGGGGGAATAAATGATGAAATTTTTAAAGTCAATTTTAATTGCGTCGGTATTTGTTTTAAGTTGCTTAGGTGTTGCTCAGGCTAAGGAGGCAACATCTGCATTTTGGCCTGATGATGCTCAACTTGTGATCTCTATTTCGATGCAGTTTGAGGCCACAGCGCAAGACCAATCAGATCCGGGCCCGTTTCCACCGCAAGAGGTTGGATATCCTGACACTATTTCGCCTTCTTGGTACCAATACGGCATGAACGAGGGCATTCCTAGGCTGCTAGATTTATGGGATAAGCATGATATTAAAGTCACCTCTCATATGGTTGGCAGAGCTGTTGAGTTAAACCCTGAGTTAGCAAAAGAAGTGGTTCAACGCGGGCATGAAGCATCAGGGCACGGACAAACATGGACCCCTCAATACTCTATGAGTGAAGAACAAGAGCGACAGTCATACATAAAAAGTGCAAATATCATTGAAAAAGTAACAGGGCAGCGGCCTGTGGGCTTTAACGCTTTTTGGATGAGACATTCAAAAAATACCCTCAAAATCCTTAAAGAATTAGGTTTTATTTATCACATAGACGATTTATCTCGTGATGAGCCATCGCTAACACCTGTTGGAAGTGACGACATTGTTGTTGTTCCATACACGTTTAGAAACAACGATATAGTTCGGTACACTGGCAGCACAGCTATGACTGGTAAGGCATATTTACAAGAGCTTAAAGACGAGTTTGATGTGCTCTACAAAGAAGGCAAACAGCGCAGAAGGATGATGTCTATCAGTGCTCACGATAGATTAGCGGGCACTCCCGCCAGAGTGAAAGCGTTGGACGACTTTATAACCTATGCAAAGCAGCACAAAGGGGTTAAGTTTATGCGTAAAGATGACATAGCAAAATGGATGTTAAGCCAAGACAATGTGCCAAAAAATCAGCCCCGTACTTTTACAGAGGATTTGTTATGAAATACACAGTAACCTTTATTGCACTACTTTTATCTGGTTGCGCCTCACAGCAGCAAACGGGTGAGTTTGAGGATGTAGTAATCGCAGATCATCACTGTCCAGGGGAAATAGATCGAAGTTATAGCACCACGATTTATAGCTCTGACGAACCTGAAAAAGTTGGCAAAACTGAAGTTATAACGCGTTGCAATCCAGTTAAAACAGAAACTGAATTTGAAAGAGATTTAAGGCAGAAACATTAGCTTTTACGTATCGGTTATGGTGTGTCCAGTAAGGCTGCTATTGTTAAGCAGCCTTTAGCTAGACTTTTAGTTGGCTTAACAAAAAACTAGTGTCTCACTTGTATGCGCTTATGGGCGGGAGAAACACCCGTCCAGCTACTGTAAGCGCGAACAAACGAATTTGTTTCGCTAAAACCGAGTAAAAAGGCGATTTCGATAATTGGTAACTCAGTTTGCATTAAGTAGTGCTGCGCAAGATCTTCTCGGACTTGCTGTAATATTTTTTGATAACTTTGCTTTTCAGTTGCTAGTTTTCGTTGTAGAGAGCGTTTGCTTAGTGCCAGCTCTGAGGCAACATGCTCAATGTTACTTTGCCCTTGAGGTAGGGATTTAAACAAAATACTTGATACCTTGTCAGTAAGGCTTTGTTCGCTGATAACATCTTGCAGCTTACGTTTTAAATCTCCCTCAAAGCACGACAACATTACTTGATTACTAGTTAAAAATGGCGCTTTTGCATCTTCTGCTAAAAATGTCACGCTAGGGGTGTTACCCACTTTCAGCGGGCAACCAAAGTAGGCTTCGTATTCCATGAGCTTTTCAGGTAGCTCTGGCACAATAACCGTAACAGGGTTAATTTGTTTTCGAGTAGCAAGGCGAGTTAGTTGTGTAAAAAATACCAGCTCTGCCAAGCTGTAGCACTTGGGCAGCGTATCAATAAAACCATAACAGCTTACTTGGGCTTTAGTATGAGTGTTGGTAATTTCAAGTGCTAGTTCCATAGGGCCAATTAGTGGTTTGTACTGCTGTAACCTTGCTAAAGCGGCATTTAAGTTTGGGCTACAGATCGCGGCAAAAATTGGTACGTCAAATGATTCTATTGTCATTACTTCGGCAAGTTTTAAGGGTAACTCAATGCCGTTTGCTGCTGTCTCTACACCCTGCCATAATTGGAAGTATTGAGCCGGCGTTAAGTATACTTTATCTTGAGAAAATAAACCTGAAGGCAACTGGGCATAAGCCAGTGCCTCTTCTAGGTTGATTTCTAAATCATTGAGTAATACTTGCCAGTTGGGAGGGATCAAAAACTTGCTGGCTCGTTTCATATTAGTTTCCGCTTTTTTCCATACACTGACGAGAAATTTTTAACACAGTTTTGCGAGGCAATAAAGGGATCACCCAATTGAGCATAAATTTAAGCGGCGCTTCATTAAAAGCAATTAACTGACCTTTTTGCATTGCCTTGTAACCACACAATGCCACAGAATGCGCTGATTTAGCATTCTTCCAAGCATCTACCCCTTGTAGATCACCTGCTTCAACAAAGCCTGTTGCTACTGTTCCTGGGCATAACGCGGTGACCGTAATGTTTTTATCTTTTACTTCTTCTGCAATTGCTTGACTGAATGAAGTCACAAACGCTTTCGTTGCATAATATACCGCTTGCAGTGGGCCGGGCATAAAGGAAGCTGTAGACGAAATATTTAAAATTTTGCCACGATTTCGCTCAACCATGCCTTGTAAGTAATAGTGGCTTAGGTTTGTTAATGTCACAATATTAAGTTGCATCATCGTTTGTTCTGCACTGAGATCACGCTCATGAAACTTGCCATGTCCGCCAATGCCGGCATTATTCACCAAAATATCTATGTGCAAACCAAGTGCCTCAGTACGTGTAAAAACATACTCAGCTGAATCTGGCTTAGATAAATCGGCAGCAATAACCGTAACCTTTACGTTGTGTTTTGATTCAAGCTGTTGCTTAAGATCATTCAGTTTGTCTTCTGAACGAGCTACCAGCACTAAATTATCGCCATGCTGTGCGTGAATATGCGCAAGTTCTAAACCAATCCCGTTTGAGGCGCCAGTGATCAATGCTGTTGCTGTCATATTTGTACTCCATTAATTTGAGCTGTTGTTTTGTTATATGCATGGTAGGCCATCTATTGGTGCCACATGACATCAGATCGCGCCATCGTTATTGCAAAACGCGCCATTTATAAAATTCAGCTTGCAAATGGTATATAACAAAAATATTATATAACAAAATTGTTATGGAGTAAGCCGTGAAAGTCCTCTTTTTATGTACAGAAAATTCAGCCCGTTCAATTATGGCTGAAGCATTGCTTAAACATCATGGTAAAGGTGAGTTTGAGGTATTTAGTGCGGGCACAGAACCTTATGCGGTAGACCCTCGTACGCTTGCTACGATTGAGCATTTTGGCCTAAAAACCGATGACTTACACTCAAAGCACTTAAATGATGTAACTAACCTGCATTTTGATTATGTCATTACATTGTGCGACAAGGCAGCTAAAGAATGTACAAATCGTGTTGATGGCACACATTGTTTAGGCTGGGACTTTGTTGATCCAAAAACTCGCCCTGAACCTCATGCCTTTGAAAAAACCTTGCAAGAGATCAATGAGCGAATTAAGCAGTTTGTGCAATCCCATAACAAAGAAAAACCAGTATCGATTTCGCCAACTACATTTTATAAAGCGCTTGCAGATGATATTCGTTTAAAAAGCTTATTGCTTATCGCTGTTGAGCAAGAGGTTTGCGTATGCGAACTAATGACGGCACTTAACGAGCAGAGCCAACCAAAGGTTTCAAGGCATTTAGCGCAACTTAAAAAGCAGGGCATTTTGTCGGATAGAAAACACCAGCAGTGGGTGTTTTACTCTTTAAACCCGACTCTACCTATGTGGATGAAACAAACAATTACCTCGACCGTGGTAAACGAACCAAATTTCATAGAAAACGAGTTAGCAAGGCTAAATGCGATGGGCGATGATCGCCCAACCCGTGTTGCTCGTTGCTGCAATTAAGGACTAAAAATGGGTGTTTTTGAACGATATTTATCTGTATGGGTTGCTGCTGCTATTGTCATTGGTGTGGCGCTAGGGGTGATGTTTCCGCCTTTATTTGAGCTAATAGCGAAAGCCGAAGTGGCCCATGTAAACATTGTTGTTGCACTGTTTATTTGGGTAATGATCTACCCGATGATGGTGCAAGTTGATTTTTCAACGATTAAAGAAGTCGGTAAGAATCCAAAAGGGCTGATGCTCACTTTAATCATTAATTGGCTTATCAAACCGTTTTCAATGGCCGCATTAGGCTGGTTATTTTTTGAAGGGTTATTTGCTGATTTTGTTAGCCCTGAAACGGCGCAAGAATATATTGCAGGGATGATTTTACTCGGTGTTGCACCTTGTACGGCAATGGTGTTTGTGTGGTCACAACTAACCAAAGGCGATGCAAATTATACCTTAGTGCAAGTATCTGTGAACGACATCATCATGATTTTTGCTTTTGCACCTATTGCGGGGTTATTGCTGGGTGTATCTGATATTCATGTGCCTTGGCTTACACTGATGATTTCGGTTGTGTTGTATGTATTACTGCCACTTATTGCTGGTGTATTAACACGCAAAGCTCTTAATAATTCAGCGCAAAATGAAGCTGCTGTGCAGTCATTTTTAGAGAAAGTTAAACCTTACTCAGTTATTGGTTTACTGGCCACTGTGGTCTTGCTATTTGGGTTTCAGGCCAACACGATTTTAGCCCAACCGCTTAACATTGTACTGATTGCCATTCCGCTTGTTTTGCAAACCTACGGTATTTTTGTAATCACCTATTTCATTGCGTTAAAGCTCAGGCTTAAGCACAACATTGCAGGGCCTGCATGTTTAATTGGTACTTCTAACTTTTTTGAGTTAGCGGTCGCAGTGGCTATTTCATTATTTGGTTTGCACTCGGGTGCAGCATTAGCAACCGTTGTTGGGGTGTTGGTCGAAGTACCTGTGATGCTGTCGTTGGTTGCAATCGTTAATAAAACAACACATTGGTTTAAAGAGTAATTGGGGAATCATAATGCAATCACATCCATTTGATATTTTACAGCTAGAAACTGGGGCATTTATTTTTACCCCTTGCCCTGGCACAAAAGGCGTTGGCTTATCACACTCTGTTGCTGATTTAAAAGCGGCAGGTGCAAAAGCCATTATTACGCTAATGTACGATGAAGAGCTTGTTAAAAATGGGGCGCAGCAGCTTGCAATCGAATGTGAGCAAGCCGGCCTTAGCTGGTTTCAGTTACCTATTTTGGATGATGACGCGCCAAACGAAGCGTTTAGTCTCGCTTTCAACAAACACCTTAACGACATTCTTGCCATCATAAAAAGCGGTGGTAGCGTGGCTGTGCATTGTAAAGGCGGCTCGGGCCGTACAGGCTTAGTCATTGGTTTATTAATGCATGAGCTTGGCTATGCTAAAAACGACATAGTTACTCAAGTGCAGGCTATTCGCCCTAAATCGTTGCATAACCCAGTACAACGTTCATATTTCGACAATTTTCAAAAAGTAGGAGCTTAACAATGGCAATTAAAGTAGGCATTAATGGTTTTGGCCGCATGGGTCGTTTATCACTAAGAGCAGCGTTTGCATGGGACGACATTGAGTTTGTGCAAATTAATGACCCAGCGGGTGATGCAGCTACACTGGCTCACTTACTAAAATATGATTCGGTACACGGTATTTGGCCTCATGAGGTTGAAAGTAACGACAATGCTGTGATCATCGATGGCCACGAAATTAACGTTACGCAAAATAAAGCGATTGCAGACACTGATTGGTCTGGTTGCGATATCGTTATTGAAGCCTCAGGTAAAATGAAAAAAACCGAATTACTGCAAGCCTATCTTGATCAAGGTGTGAAAAAAGTTGTTGTCACTGCGCCTGTAAAAGAAGACGGCGTGTTGAACGTTGTAATGGGTGTAAACGATGATTTATATGATGTACAGCAGCACGATATTGTGACTGCGGCATCATGCACTACCAACTGTTTAGCGCCTGTGGTTAAAGTATTGCAAGAAAAAATTGGTATCAAACATGGTTCAATGACGACCATTCACGATATTACTAACACGCAAACTATCTTAGATGCGCCGCATAAAGATTTACGCCGTGCTCGCGCATGTGGCATGAGCTTAATTCCAACTACAACCGGCTCTGCAACGGCGATCACACATATTTTCCCTGAACTTAAAGGCAAATTAAACGGCCACGCAGTTCGTGTGCCATTAGCAAATGCATCAATCACTGACTGTGTGTTTGAAGTTGAAAAGCCGACCACTGCTGAGCAAATTAACCAATGGATGCAAGAAGCCGCAGAGGGCGAGCTAAAAGGCATTTTGGGCTATGAAGAAAAGCCACTTGTTTCTATCGATTACAAAACTGATCCACGCTCAAGCATTGTTGATGCGTTATCAACCATGGTTGTCAACGAGACTCAAGTTAAGCTGTATGTTTGGTACGATAACGAATGGGGTTATGCAAACCGCACCGCCGAACTTGCCCGTAAAGTTGCGCGATCACTACAAGGTTAAAAGTAATGACGCGTTTGGCTAATCTTCCCGCTGATATAAAGCAGTACTTAATTGTCACCGGGAATTACTGGGCATTTACGCTAACAGATGGCGCATTGAGAATGTTGGTGGTACTGCATTTTCATGCGCTTGGCTACTCGCCTTTGAGTATTGCCATGCTGTTTTTGTTTTATGAGATTTTTGGTGTTGTCACTAACTTAGTGGGCGGCTATTTAGGCGCAAGGCTTGGTTTAAACAAGACCATGAACATTGGCCTTGCCATACAGGTTGCAGCCTTGTTCATGCTGGCAGTCCCTCCTGAATGGCTGAGTGTTGCCTATGTGATGATGGCGCAGGCGCTGTCGGGCATTGCCAAAGATTTCAATAAAGTGAGCGCTAAAAGCTCAATTAAAATGCTGGTTGCCAGTGGCCAAGAAGGCACCTTGTTTAAATGGGTAGCGATACTAACAGGCTCTAAAAACGCCTTAAAAGGTGTGGGCTTCTTTTTAGGTGGCTTACTACTGACATTAATGTCGTTTAAAGGCGCAATGCTAACCATGGCTGCCACCTTGCTGGTGGTGTGGTGTTTTAGTATTTATGCACTTAAAAATGATTTAGGCAAAGCTAAAAACAAACCTAAGTTTAACGAGATATTTTCAAAGAGTAGTTCAATCAATATCTTGTCGGCCGCGAGGTTGTTTTTGTTTGGTGCGCGTGATGTTTGGTTTGTAGTTGCACTTCCGGTGTTTTTATCGCAAGCCTTTGATTGGGACCATTGGACCGTGGGTGCCTTCTTAGCGAGTTGGGTCATTGGTTATGGGGCTGTGCAATCTTTTGCTCCTAAAATCATTAAGCTCAATAAGCAAACATCACCAAGCGCAGAAACAGTTAAGTGGGCATCATTGCTTGCTGTAGTCACCTTAGCCATTGCCCTTGCTATTGGCTTTGAGTGGGCTGTAAAACCAATGCTGATAGGCGGGTTGATGTTATTTGGTGTGTTATTCGCGATTAACTCATCGTTGCACAGCTACTTGATTGTGAGCATGGCTGACGCCGATGGCGTATCACTTGATGTTGGGTTTTACTATATGGCTAATGCCATGGGTCGCTTAATTGGCACTGTGTTGTCGGGCTTAGTGTTTCAACTTTATGGCTTAGCAGCTTGTTTAGCTATCTCACTGTTATTTATTGTAATTACCGCCCTTATATCGACTAAATTGCCAAAACAAATTTAGTTGAATCTAAACACGCCCTATAAAGGTAAGCTTTCTTGCTTACCTTATTTTCTTAAATTATTTTGCAAAAATATTTGACCTGTCTACAGCTTTACACTTCATACTTATTGTATTCAAAAGCCTTATAGGCCTATTTCATCATGTATTTAATTTCAGAGTTAGCAGCAAAGCTGGGTTTGTCGCGCACGGCTGTGTTGTATTACGAGAAGCTTAAAATTATTCAAGGGCGCAGGCTTGCACATGGTTATCGCTATTATAGCGAGGCTGATTTACAACGCTTGGTTTTGATCCAGCAGTTACAAAGCGCGGGGTTAACCTTAAAAGAATGTCAGAGCTGTTTAGATGTAGAGCTAGATAAAGCGATTTTGCAACAGCGCTTAGCGCAACTTGAAGATGAAATTACCGCTAAGTTACAAGCCAAAGATTTATTACTGAGTTTGCTTGGCGAACGCTCTCAAAAACACCTACATGATGAGCTGAATAAGCGTGCGCCAAGTGCACATTTAAATTGGTTGTTAAAGCAAGGATACACAGAAAAAGAGGCATTGCGGCTTCGTTGGTTATCAAAAGATATGAGTGACCATGAAAGCTACATGCAAGATTTCATGGCTGTGTTTGAGCCATTAGAGCGATGGGGACCTGGTAGCGAAGAAGCCACATTAAAAGCTTTTGCTGCTGTTCCTAACAATGCCAAACAAATTTTAGAAATTGGCTGTGGTAAAGGCTCATCAACATTACTAATCGCCAAGCAAACTGATGCCGAGATCACGGCTTTAGATAATGAGTCATCGGCACTTGCTTATTTACAGGAGCGATTGCTCGAAGAGCAATTGGATGAGCATGTGTCTTTGACGTGCGCATCGATGACTGCGCTGCCTTTTAAAGCAAGTTCATTCGATGTTATTTGGGCTGAAGGGTGTGTATATGTCATGGGTATGCAAAGCGCACTGTCAAGCTGGAAACCGTTTCTTCGCCGTGATGGGGTGATTGTGGTCAGTGATTTAGTTTGGCTTAACAGCCAGCCTGAAATGGCGGTTAAAGAGTACTGGCAAGCGAATTACCCAGATATGCAATCAATCGAAAGCCGCATAGCCTTATTTGATGAGCTTGGTTATGAGCTTATAGAGCAGTTTTCGCTGGATCAGCAAGCTTGGAAAAACTATTGGCAACCACTCAAGGCGCGCCTTGCTGAGTTAGCGCCATCGATAAGTGAGTCTCAAGCTGTGAAAGACATACAAACAGAAATTGCCCTTTACGAAAATGAAACCGGGCAAAACTTTACTTATCACTATTTTATTTTAAAACTTAAGGAGTCTAAGTGAATTTTTCAATTTACGAACAGAGCCAAAAAAACGAGATTATTGCGCTTTACTTGGCAACATTTAGTGCATCAGAGTCAAAACAAGAAGGCGAGCAAGTTGCCCGTTTAGTCACTGACTTTTTAGCTGAGCCATATCCATCAACTGATTTATATGTGTTTGTCGCGACAGATGAGCAACGGATCGTGGGCGCTATCGTGATGTCGCGTTTACAGTTTGCGCACGCTAAAGAGGTGTTTTTACTCTCACCTGTTGCAGTGGCAACGAATTGGCAGGGACAAGGCATAGGACAAAAGCTGATCCAATTTGGCTGCGATAAGTTAGCTGAACAAAATGTCAGCCTAGTGATGACCTATGGTGATATCAACTTTTATGGAAAAGTCGGTTTTTCCGTTGTGAGTGAAGAAATTATTCAAGCTCCTCATAGCTTATCATACCCAAAAGGCTGGCTTGTTAAACCGGTTTTAGATGACGAAATTTTGCCAATTACTGGTAAGCCAAGTTGCCTAAAACCACTCGATAATCCACAGCTTTGGTAAACACTATGCAAACACCTTCACTGATAGAATTAGGCATGCGACCTTTCTTTCAACAACAGTTGAGTTTAGATGAGCTGGAAAACAGCCATTTAGGACGTGTTGTTGAGCATAACAAAACAGAGGTCGTTTTCAAAAATGGTTAATACTGTTCAAAAGCAAAATAGGTCAATTAAAAAGACTCAAGAGTGACCGTTAGTTGGTTGTTGCTAAGCGTGTTTTTGCAACGAAAATAATGAGCCAAATAGCAACAACGGTTTCTAGCAAAATTAATACATGCATTTCGGTTGTCATAACGTTATCGCTATCAACCGCATAATGCAGTACCGATAACATGTTCATCGCAGCATAAAGATAGAGCAGCCACATGGCGTGTTTAATGCGTTGCTTAGCTAAACAGAGCAGCGCATATAAGCCAACAAAAGTCATGATAAACCAAAAGTAGTCGACCACGTTTGCTGCAAGCCAATCAGGTTCAGGATAGTGCTCAAAATACATAATATTGTGCACATAATGCAAAATACTGGCGATAAAGTTCGCGAGTACAATAAAGAGTAAACGAGCGGGTTGTTTAAATAGCACTGCTTTGTTTTGCATTATGAGTCTCATTTAACGCGGTTAATATGTCATGCCAAATTGCTTGATTATGTTTTCTGAAATAGCCAAAGTGGCCTACTTTTTTAGCGGGTAATTGTGCAGATTGATAACGCTTAAAAGCAATTGGGTGTTTGCTGGTTACATTGCGCCAAAAGTTATGCACGTTTTGCTCGGTACAGATTTCATCATCGTCAGCGGTAAAGACATAGGTAGGAATATCAAAGTTTTTATAGGTACCTTCGGCAATCGATTTACCGTAAAATTTATTCGAGAAAAACAACTGTTTTTCTCTACACCACGCTGACCATTCACGCGTAAAGCCAACGGGTAAGTCTTCCATAAAATTCATTTTTTTAGCAGGCACGTATTTAAATAATGCCCCCGTAATCGGCGAAAATAAACGAAAGAAGAAGTTAGCTTTAATACGGTAACCGGTTGGCATATAACCAAAGTATCCGGCAGAAACTGCAACCGCAACAAGGGCATCAAGCTTTTGGTAATTGGCAGCTAAACCTATTTGCTGACCGCCAGCACTATGACCAACGCAATAAAGTGGCAGAGAAGGATTGATGCTTTTAGCTTTATCAATCATGGCAGGCATATCAAAGCGGCCAATGTCTGAATATTGATAAATACAGCCTTTTAACTGGCTTGTTTTCGATTCGCAAAAGCCACGGTAATTCCAAACAACCACATCGAAACCTTGGCTGACTAAGAACTCCGCAAACGGTAAATAGTAGGTGGTTTTTGTTGCTGTACCTGGGTTTAATAGCACCGTTGCTTTAGGATTGTTGGCCGCAAAATGAGTGCCATTTAAAGTGACGTTATCGGCTGTTTTAACACTAATCGATGTATTCATTTTTTTATTAGTATTGATAGAAGAATGCGTTGAGCATAAACTGTGGAGCTTACTCTACAGTCAAGCGTATTTTTATGAAAACCAAGCAAGTCACGCAATTAACCGGCCTCACAAAAGACACCATTCGTTTTTATGAAAAAGAGCAGTTGATCCCGCCACCTTCAAGAGATGTGAATGGCTATCGTATTTATAGTGAAAAAACAGTTGAGCAGCTCAACATGATCACAATGGCTAAAAACCTAGGCTTCACTTTAAAAGAGATTAAAGATCTCACACAGCTACTTGGCAAAAACAACTTAACTCAGCAAGCTATGGCCGCCAAATTGATTGAAAAAAGTAAAGAAATAGACGCCAAAATCACTGAGCTGACGAACATAAAAACCTTAATCGACCATGCGTTAAAAGGCATGTGTGAGTATAAAGATAAGTTAAGCTAATCACGTTTGGCATATAACTAGCTCTAAATAAAATAGTTTTGAATTGGTCTTTATTGCTGGTGCTATATAAATGATTCAATGTAAAGCAATCAATTCTACGCGATATAAAATCGTCGCTACAATTTTGCTAACTTGCTAAAAATTCATTTTTTAGCCATGCGATCAATTGTTGAATGCTGGTATGTTTTAATTTGTCAGCTTTGCAGGCATAGAAAAATGACTGCTGCGGATGGATTACTGCATTGCCTAGCTGCACTAATTCGCCATATTCGAGCTTTTCTAGAACAAATTGCTTATGGGTAACCAGTAGGCCAAGTTCTCTCGTTACAGCTTGCAATGCTTGAGCTGTGGTTTCAAAAGAGCGGTTTTTTTGTGTTTTAGGGCAGGCAATGTGGTTATGCTCTGCCCAAATCTGCCAGTTATTGTTTCTGCGTGCATTAAGCACTTGAATGGCGGGAAAGCGGTTTAATAGTTCATTGATGTTGTTTGTAGTTTCTGACTTTAATAATGACGGGCTGCAAACTAAAACAAGTTCATCATCTGCTAATTTCTCACAGTGGTACTTTTGCCAATTTTGCGGATCGCCCTGAAAAATAGCCATATCAATATTGCGTCTTTCGAGATCAACATCACCTACAAAGTTTGATAAGCGAATATCTAACTCAGCATAACAATTTTGTAGCTTATCAACTCGTGGTATCCACCAATGTAATGCCAAAGAGTTCACCATGTTGAGTGAAATTGAATGATGATTTTTGTCTTTATTTTTAACCTCTTCGCTTGCTGAAATGATGGCCTGAACGGCGGGCGAAACGCGCTGATAATAAAGTTTCCCAGCATCATTTAAATACACTTGTCTGCCAACCCTATCGAAAAGTTTTACCTCAAGCTGTTGTTCAAGAGACTTGATAGCTTGGCTGATAGCCGAGTGACTAACGTGAATTGAATCTGCGGCTTTAACCATGCTGCCAGTCTCTGCAACAGCAATGAAACTGTATAAGGATTTGAGCGGGATATTGTGTTTCATATGTTAGTTTTTCTTACATATTAATGCGGTTTTATTCGCTTTTTTATAATTTCAGCAGAGCGTATCGTGAGTGTCATCTACTCGCTTTATAAACAATGTAAATGAACATTAGTCACCGCTCTAGTGCGTTAATGCTGCTATCTACCCTCACTCTAGCACTGAATGGACTGGTTACCCAGCTGTTAACCCCCATGCTGCCAATTATTTTACTGTTATTCTTAAGGTTGCTCTTACCTGGTTGTTTAATGTTAGCAACAGCGCGAGCACGGTTTTGGCATTATGTTAGTTTTTCTGCATTAAAAAATGTGATGCTACGTGCTGTTTTTATCACCTTGTGCCAAGGTTTTTTTATTTTAGCGCTTTACAAACTTACGTTAATTGAGGCAGTTGTGTTGTTTAGCACCGGGCCTTTGTTTATCCCATTGCTTGAAAGTGTGGTGTATAAGCGAGAAATCGACTTGTTTGTCGTGCCGACTTTGTTGTTAATGATGATAGGGCTGATCATTCAAAGTATGACCGACCAAGGGATTACGTTACGTTGGGAGCTATTAATTGGTCTGGCAGCTGGCTTTTTTAATGCTTGCTCGCAATTGTGTTTATTTCAAATTAGTAAAGAGAAAACCCCGGTTCTGGTTGCTAATGGTTTTTGCTTTTTAATTGCAGCACTATTCAGTACGCTATTTTTCATTCTGCCGCTGTTCGTTGGTGGGCTAAATGCTGAGCTCGCAGCAGGCAGCTTGGTGGATGAGAGTGCTTGGTTATTATTAGGCTTATTAGTGTTATTAGCGGTATTTAGTAGTGCTACGCAATACTTTAGAAGCTCTGCATATAAACTAGTTACTACCGGCTCTGAACTAGCGCCGCTGATTTATACGTCAGTGGTGTTTTCATACCTTCTTCAGTTAACTATTCTAGATAGCCCGGTAAATGGGCAGCAATTAGTTGGGATTAGTTTTATTGTTATTGCTTGTTTAATGCAAACAAAGCGAAACCGCAGTTAAGTTTCGCTTTCATCCTTGTTTTCTTGTAACTTACTGAGCAACAAAAATAATAAGTAGGTTGTTATGTCTGGGTATGCTTTTGTTAGGCAAGGAGTAAAGCCATTTTTAATTGTGGTTTTGGTATTGTTGTTCGTTATTTATATATATTTTTCACGAGAAGCTGCAATTTTTGCAACCAATTCAGAGTCATCAAATGATACAACAGCTTCGCAGCACGTTGAGGCACAAGCAAACATATCAGCCACAAAGCCTGATACGAGTTTGTTAGCTGATGAATCTGCTGAGCAAGGGAGTGAAGCCAATGATAGCCGTGAATTTATTATCAAAAATGCACCGAAATGGCGTTTTGATGGTGTGTTTATTGACCATTTTACTGAGCTAAAGCAACGCGCTAAGCAAGGTGATGCTGAGGCTAACTATCTCATCGCACAAAATCTTAAGTATTGCTTTAATGCTCCTTTAGATGCTGAGGCGCTTGAGGCAACATTAGCCGAAAGCTATGAGTTTAGCGATGCTGGTGATACGCAAAACCGTGTTTTAGAAAAATATGAGTATTGCGAAGGGGTTGATTTAGCAACGCGGCGGTCTTTTTACCGTTATTTGGCAATGGCAGCAGAACAGGGCTCTGCCTTTGCGCAGCAAACGTTTGCTGGGCTAACTCCCGAATTTTACATGAAGTCGCAATTTCCTGAGAAGTTGTCACGTGCCGAGTTCATAAAAAAATCGTGATGGTTTTAAAGAGCGTAAAACCGTATTTTTAGAGCAAGCAGCGAAGCAGGGCAGTGAACAAGCGCTGATGAGTTTAGCGAGCATGTATTACAGCGAACAAGTTGGTGAGCATAGTGCAGCAAAAGCCTACGCTATAAATCGACTCATTATGGAAATCACGCAAAATAACGATGTGTATAATCGTTATGCGTGGTTTGAGCAAAGACAATACCCGACACTTTCAGATGAAGAGCTGAGTATCGCGAACAATTTGTTTGATCAATGGCTTTTGCAAATAAAGCAAAATGGTACATTATATCTAAAGCACTGAGTACCCAAAGAATTAATAACCCAAAGCAAGGATGGCAATGATGTTTGAACCAAACTATGCAAGTTACACTCTTGAAGAGTTGTTAGATTGCAAAGCGAATATAGACGCACAAGCATGGCCCGATCGTCTAAGAAACATCGAAAACGCGTTGAGTGTTTATGCCAGTCAATCTGCTGAGCACGAAAAGCAGTACAAACAAGCTGTGTTTAATGCGTATTGTGAGACGTTACGCCACGATCTAACCATCAGTATCGACGATAATATTCTTTGGTTTTTAAGGCCGTTTTCTAAGCGAGCTAAAGATATTACCCCCAGTACGTTTGCTGGCGAAGTTTGCCCACTTTGCAAAGGAAATCTTAACGCAACCACATGGGCTGCTGGCTGGCAATTGAGCTGTGAAAATTGTCAAGTTACAGGGATTGTTGTAGAACATTTGAGCTTCTAAATAACAAGTAAAAAAGGAACAAATAGAGCTTTAATTGTATGACTTTTAGTTATATAGTCTTTACCTAACCTTAGGGGAGTAGTCTCTTAGATTAAGATGAACGTCAACAGTCTCCGAACCAATGTTCGTGGCGTTCATGTCCGCAAGCCGGATTGACAAGACCTAAGGCACGTATTGGGTTCAATGGGCGACCTTGATGCGTGTCTTATTGTTCTTCGCCCTAAGGAACCGTCTCGTGCTTGTTACATTTCTAGACCATTTATATGGTTATTTCTGTCCTCTTAAATCGGTTTATTTATCACATTTTGCTGTGCAACCCTTCTGTTGGAGAGCACTATGACCTTGTTTATCCTTGCCATTTTAGTTGGTTTTGTATTGCTGATTTGGAGCGCTGATCGCTTTGTTGATGGTGCAGCTGTAAGCGCAAAATATGCAGGTATGCCTAGTTTACTCATTGGTATGATTGTGGTTGGGTTTGGTACGTCGGCTCCTGAGATGTTGGTATCGGCCATGGCTGCTGCTGATGGCAGCCCAGAGCTTGCTTTAGGTAATGCGCTGGGGTCAAACATTGTCAATATTGGGCTTATACTAGGGATAACAGCGCTGATTGCCCCGATTGCTGTTCACTCTAATATCGTTAAAAAAGAGCTCCCATTATTGCTTGTGGTGAGTGTGCTATTTGCATTACTGATTGTTGATGGTGGCTTATCACGTTTTGACGCAGGTGTATTGTTACTTGGCTTTTGCAGTTTTATGGGGTGGAGTATTTATTCTGGCCTTAAAAGCAAAAATGACAGCTTAGCAACAGATGTTGAGCAAGAACTTAACGTGCAAACAATGTCACTTAAAGCAGCTATTGTTTGGCTGGTAGTTGGGCTTGTTGTACTCATTATTAGCTCAAGGCTATTGGTATGGGGGGCAGTCAGTATTGCTGAGATTATGGGTATTAGCGACCTCATTATCGGTCTCACAATTGTGGCACTTGGCACTTCGCTCCCTGAACTTGCAGCTTCAATTGCCGCAGCCAGAAAAGGTGAACACGACATTGCCATTGGTAATGTGATTGGCTCAAACATATTTAATATCTTGGCCGTCACAGGTATTGCAGGGATGATAGCGCCAGCTGATAACCTTTCACCGGATCTATTATCGCGAGATTGGCTGGCGATGTTCTCTCTTTCAATATTTTTATTAATTTTTGCTTATGGGCACCGAGGTATTGGCAGGGTAAATCGCGCTGAAGGTATTGGTTTATTGCTGATTTTTATTGCCTATAACGCATGGCTTTTCTTTTCAATTTATCAATAAATGCAATTTCGAATTTAAAAAAATCAAGGATCTTTATGAAACAAACCCTCAATGAGTTTTGGCTCAATAACTCAGAAACAATCATAGCGCTAGGGTATAAATTGATACTCGCAATTGTTATTTTAATTGCCAGTGCAGTGCTTGCTAAGTCAGTGAAAA
Organism: Pseudoalteromonas sp. PAST1; assembly: GCF_021532515.1. Lineage (NCBI taxonomy): Bacteria > Pseudomonadati > Pseudomonadota > Gammaproteobacteria > Alteromonadales > Pseudoalteromonadaceae > Pseudoalteromonas > Pseudoalteromonas sp. PAST1. The sequence goes on from NZ_JAKGBH010000004.1 coordinate 115,135, forward strand.
AGGCTATAAAAAACTCCAACGCGACGCTTAAAAAAGTTGATAATACCTTGCTGCCTATTTTGTCGTCTGTGGCAGGCTATGCGGTGTATATTATTGGCGGGGTATTTATTTTAGATATCTTTGGCGTGAATACGGCAAGCCTTATTGCCCTAATGGGGGCGGCAGGTTTGGCGATAGGTTTAGCCCTTAAAGACACTTTAAGTAATATTGCAGCAGGCATGATGTTACTTATATTAAGGCCGTTTAAAGTTGGTGACTTTGTTGAAATAGGCTCGATGCAAGGTACTGTCTCTGAGGTAAACCTATTCACCAGTGTTTTTCAAACGATTGATGGTCTTTATATTGCATCACCTAATGGCATAGTGTGGGGAAATAATATTAAAAATTTCACCCGAAATGGCAAACGCCGAATGGATATTGTTGTGGGTATTTCATATGCCGATTCAATCGATGATGGCTTTGCGGTGCTAAAAGATATTGCCGCGAACGAAAGCCGTTTACTGAGTGAACCGGCGGCGCAAGTGATGGTGACAGCCATGGCTGAGAGCTCGGTGAATATTCAGCTAAGAGCATGGGCTAAAAATGAAGACTATTGGCAAACTTATTGGGATTTAAACAAACGTGTCAAAGAGTCAATCGAGAAAGCTGGCCTGACAATTCCTTTCCCACAACGTACTTTACACATACCTGAAGGCGTGGTGACAAAGAAGTAACTTTACTAATGTTAGTAAGTAAATCTGGTTAGTCGATTTACTTACTATGCTTCTTTAAGCTTTTTTAACAAACTTAGCGGTCACCATCATTTCACCTACGCCATCGACTTTACAATCTAATTCGTGGTCTTTTTTATCTAGCACACGGCGGATCACGGCTTTGGTGCCAATTTTAATAACTTGCGAGCTGCCTTTAATTTTTAAATCTTTCGCAACAGTCACTTTGTCGCCATCAGCCAATAAAGTGCCGTTAGCATCTTTCACATTGATCACATCATCGGTATCAACCGCATTGGGGTCCCACTCGTGAGCACACTCTGGGCAAACTAAATTGTTTTGATCTTCATACACGTATTCAGAGTTACATTGTGGGCAAGGAGGAAAAGACATAAATGGCACCATGGTTAATTATAAAAGCGTATTTTAATGGCTTATTCACAGCATTGCGAGTTTATCTAAAGCACCTCATAGAAAGTAAGTATGTGCAAACTCGCAATTGTAATGCTGGAGTGTTTTCGATAATTTGGTTATTGTGAGTTAATTAGAACAAAGAGCACTCACAATGAAAAAAGTTATTTATTTCGTTACCTTATTATTCTCATCATTCACATTTGCAACGACGTCGCCGTACAGTGGGGAAATTACCGCTGAGGATTTACTCGCACAGTATCCTGCTTTTGCTAAAGAGTATAAAAACTATTCACCATCTGAGGATGATTTAAACACGATTAAAACGCTCAGTGGTAAACAAGTATTAGTATTTTTAGGTACGTGGTGTCATGACTCTAAGCGTGAAGTGCCTCGTTTACTAAAGTTACTTGATGGTTCGGGTGTAAAGCTGGGATCACTCCAATTAATTGCGGTTGGTTACGATAAGCTTGACCCTGATGGTTTAGCTAAGCAGTACGACCTTCGTTATACCCCAACGTTTATTGTAAGCTCTAACGGCAAAGAGTTGCTTCGAATGATTGAAAAGCCTAAGCACAGCATCGCGATGGACCTTACTCGTTTGTAATAGAGTTGTTTGCTAGAGCAAAGTAGCTAAAGTAGTTATTGCTCATTATAATCATGGCTATAAACCAACTAGAGAATGTTATATGTCTCAAACTGTTATAGAAGCCATAGATGCAGCGAATGCTGCAGATCCCAATCGTGTTAAGCATGCTGGGCAAGCGTTAGCTAAAGAATCTTTATATTCTATGCGTATGACCGATATGCTTAACCGTTTTAATCCGCAAGCCGATGAACTAATGCGCATTGCTGCACGGGGCCAACATATTGAACGCTGGCGCTCTCCTCGCAGTGATTTCCCTATGGGTAAGCAAGGTTATTATCAATGGCGCACTGCTTTATATGATTTTCATGCCGAGCGTGTAACAGCCCTTATGAAAACCGCTGGTTACTCAACGAGTGAATGTGAGCGTGTATACGCAGCCGTGGCTAAAAAGAATATAAAGCGAAACCCTGATAGCCAATTAATTGAAGACATCGCAAGCCTTGTATTTATTGAGCATTACATGCTTGATTTTGCAACTAGCAAGCCTGATTACGATGAGCAAAAATGGTTGGGTATTATTCGTAAAACTTGGCAAAAAATGTCAAACGAAGCACATGAATTTGTGTTAGCTGGTAACATCAGCTTACCTGAGCCGCTTAAACCGATAATTACAAAAGCGCTAAGTTAAATTTAAAACAAGGAAGGTCTATGTTTTGCCCGCGTACTAAAACAGCCCTTGAAGCAGTGAGCATTGGCGATGTTAACGTGTATTTATCAAAAAGCGGTGGCGTATTTTTTGATAACCGACAAATATTTCACTTTAGCGATCCGAATTTAAAACCCGCGCAAGTGCTGGTGGCTCATTTACAAACACTGCCAACAGAATGCGTTGATTTAGCAAAGCGAATTAATTGCCCGAAGTGCCCTGACGTGGTGATGATGCGACGCTTTTTCACGCCACTAAAAGTGGTTGAAATAGATGAATGTCCAAATTGTGCGGCTATTTGGCTTGATCATGGCGAGCTTGAAAAAATACATGAAAATCATTTAACGCCAAAAGAGCGTGAAATGCTACGTATTGATATGGCCAATAATCATGGTTTTATTCAAGTTAAAATCCCAAAAAGGCGTTACTCGGTTCATGCTAAAAAGCCTGAGTCTAATGCAACGTCACCTTTAGAAAAACTAGCAGAACTTGCCTATTTATCGATTTTGAATGACTGATAATAAGAAGCCTGTACCAACTAAGATACAGGCTTTATTTGCACGTTAGGCGTTAAAGCTTAACTAGCATTTTTCCTTTATTTTTACCTTCGAACAGACCAAGAAATGCATCAACGGCATTTTCAATGCCATGGTATACCGTTTCTTCAGATTTAATTTTACCTTCGCCGATCCACGCGCCCATTTGTTCAATAAACTCAGGAAATTGATCAAAGTAATCAATCACGATGAAGCCTTGCATGGTGAGCTTTTTCGAGTTGATATAAAACAGGTTGCTTGGCCCTGGCTGTGCAGTGTCGTTATTGTAACCTGAGATCATGCCACATACAGGAATACGGCCGTAATCGTTCATTACATTGAGTGCAATTTAAAGTTGATGCTGAAGAATTAACAGCTAAGTTAATGGCACGCTCAAATATGAGTTTGGAGCGAATCGAGTTATTACGCGAGTTAACCCTTGAGCTGCATACTGACCTAACAAAAGCGGACCTTACAAAAAGCTAATCTTCTACTAAACACACTAAAGTGCCCTCAATAGCGCGAACATACGCATAATGCTGGGCGTCTTTTTTAGTTGGCGGGCACAATGGCTCAGCACCAGCAAGCACAGCTTTATCGTAACTTTCGACTAAATTATGGCAGCTGAATCTTAGCTCAAAACCAAGAGCAGGTTGCTTAGGATGGGCGCGAATATACCCTTGCTTGAAATATGCTTGCGCATGCGGGTGGGTCGCAAAAGCAAGTTTAACGGAACCTGTAACAAGTTCACCGTATTCGGCATCGTCACTGATATGGTTGGTATTTAAACCAAATGCTTGATAGTAAAAGTCGAGTACTTCTTCTACGTTATCGACGTAAATAACCTGACTTAAAAAGTCCATTTATGCTGCTCTATTTATTATTCGTTTATTAAATAAAGCATAGTTTCAGCAATAAAAAAACCTTGTAAGTCATACTTACAAGGTTTATTTAATACTTAAAGCTTAGTCGAAGAAGCTACGACTTGTTGCGGTTTTCTTTCGCAAATGCACGAATTTTACGTTTTTGCGATAAGGTCACTTTGTTAGTGCGGCCAGCGTATGGGTTGTCGCCTTCTCTAAATTCAATTTTGATTGGCGTGCCCATAATACCTAATGCTTTACGGTAATAGTTCATTAGGTAGCGTTTGTAGCTATCTGGTAAGTCATGAACTTGGTTACCGTGGATCACGATACGTGGTGGGTTATAACCCCCTGCGTGAGCATATTTAAGTTTTACACGACGACCGCGAACAAGTGGCGGTTGGTGATCTGCTTGTGCCATATCCATGATACGACGCAGCATCGCTGTGCTAATACGTTTAGTGGCTGATTCGTACGCTTCGTCTACTGATTCAAATAAATGACCCACACCGGTGCCATGTAAAGCAGAGATAAAGTGTAAACGTGCGAAATCGATGAAACCTAAACGACGGTCAAGTTCTGACTTAATACGTTCTTTAACGTAATCGTCTAGGCCGTCCCATTTGTTAACAGCCACAACCAATGAACGACCTGCGTTTAAGGCAAAACCTAGTAAGCTCAAATCTTGATCAGAAATACCTTCGCGCGCATCAACTACTAGTAATACCACGTTAGCATCTTCAATCGCTTTAAGGGTTTTGATCACAGAGAATTTTTCTACAACATCGCTTACTTTCTTACGTTTACGAACACCTGCGGTATCAATAAGAATGTACTCTTTGTCGTTACGTGTCATCGGAATATAGATAGAATCACGGGTTGTACCCGGCATATCGTAAACGATCACACGTTCTTCGCCTAAGATACGGTTTGTAAGTGTTGACTTACCAACGTTAGGGCGACCGATAATAGCAAGCTTTACTGGCTTATCAGCAAAGGCTTGCTGGTTGTCTTCGCCTTCTTCATCTTCGCTGTAAAGATCAACTAATTCGTCATCACTTTCTTCAAGCTCTTCAGCTTCGCCTGCAAGTTCGGCAATAACTGGCTGTAAAGTTGTTTCAAGTAGCTGCGTGATACCACGGCCGTGAGCCGCTGCAATGTGATGTACGTCACCTAAGCTTAACTGGTAGAACTCAGCACAATATGAGTCTGCATCAATACCATCGACTTTGTTTGCCACAACAAAACATTTCTTCTGTTGTTTACGAAGGTGGTTAGCAATCGCTTGGTCAGCGGCGGTCATACCTGCGCGGGCATCAACTAAAAATAACACGATATCGGCTTCTTCAATTGCCAGAAGCGATTGCTCAGCCATTTCAGTTTCGATACCTTGCTCAGAACCGTCAATACCACCCGTGTCTACCACGATAAATTCATAGCCATCGTAATCAGCTTGGCCATATTTTCTATCTCGTGTTAAGCCTGGAAAGTCGGCTACGAGGGCGTCACGAGTACGTGTTAAACGGTTAAATAATGTGGATTTGCCCACATTGGGTCGCCCAACAAGAGCGATCACGGGAAGCATAAACTACCTCTTAAAAAAACAACAAAAGGCTTCGCCAAGCGAAGCCTTAGAAAAATAACGTTTACTATTAGTAAGTTAGTTTGGAATTTTAACCGCGCTAACTTCACCATCTCGGGTGTATAAAATTAATTTGTCACCGGCAACAACAGGCTCAATAAAGAAACCTGAGCTGTCAAAGTCTTCGCGCGATACAAGCTCGCCCGTTTCTTTGTCTAACCAGTGTAGGTTACCTTCTTGGTCACCTAATGCTAAATATTTACCAGCCACAGTCGGGCCTGTTAAGTACCAGCCGCGCAGTGCTGGTTGGCTCCAGCGCTCAATACCTGATGTTTTATCTAGACTGTAAATAACACCATCGCTATCAACAACATAGATAGACTGACTATCCATCGATAGATCACGGTAGCTGCTGTACTCACGTTTCCAAACAACATTACCTGAACGAATATCAACGGCTGCTAAGTTACCATTATAAGCGATTGCATAGGCGTATGGGCCGCTAATTAATGCTTGTGTATCTACATCAACTAAACGTTCAAACTCAGATGCACCCTTTGGAGAGGCAATTTCAGCACTCCATGCAGAGTAGCCGTTTTCTGAAATTAATACGCTCAGTTTACCTGTTTCAAGACCTAGTAATACACCGCCGTTTGCCACAGTTGGTGAACTTTGACCACGTAATGTCAGTGGTGGTACTTCTTGTTCGAAGCGCCAACGTTCTTCACCTGTATCTGGGTGCACTGCTAATAATTTACCAGAGCCTAGGTTTACAAAGATTAAGCCGTCGCCTGCAGCAGGTTTAGCAAGTACTTCGCCAGGCATCGTTTTACGCCAAACAATTTCACCTGTTTCACGGTCTAGCGCGGTTAAGTAACCATGCTCAGAACCAACAAAAATTTTGCCGTAAGCTTGTAAAATACCACCCGATAACTTGGCACTTTCTGTGGTTTCCCAAGGCCAAAAGGCAGGGTTTTCACGCACATCGGTTTGCCATAGCGTATCGCCATTTTCAAGCGAAAGGGCTTCAACTTCACCTTCGCGGTTTGCTACATACACAACATCGTTATGAATAGCCGGCGTTAAGCGCGAGAAATAATGCTGAACACCGTCACCAATTGATTCTTGCCATACTACGTCTGTCTCAAACTGATTAACAATTTCAGGCAGTACCAGTTCTTCTTCGTCATCACTTGACGAACACCCAGTTAGGGTTGCGATACACAGAGCAAGTGTTGCCGCTGTTAACTTCTTCATCTTAACCCCTTACGCCGCTGGGCTAGTTTGTGCTAAGTCATCAAGTTTAATTTGTAATAACGGGTTGTTTTCAAGGCCGCCATTATCCGCAGCAGCTTGGTATTGGCTGCGTGCTTCTGCTTTATCGCCTTGTGCAGCATAAACATCGCCTTTTAATTCAGCGACTGCAGCAGTAAATGATGCTGGAAGCTGGGCGTTTAGCGTTGTTAACGCTTGCTCATATTGCTTTTGCGCAAGGTGAACACGAGCAAGGCGCGTTGTTGCCGTTGCTTTAAGCTCAGGGTTTTGCTCGTTGGTGATGATCCAGTTAAGCTTTTCGCTTGCCGCATCAAGGTCATTCTTTTCTACGGCTTCTTTTGCCGCAACAAATGCTGTTAGCGTGCTGTAGCTTGACTCGTTATTTTCTTTAATAAACGTATCCGCTTTTTCTAGCACGGCACCGCTTTCAACAAGTTGTGTGAAAGAGTCAGATGCTTTCTCAGCTGTGGTGATTTGGTTTTGGTTATAAGCTTTCCAACCATATAAACCACCTAAACCTGCAACAATACCAATTGCAAGTGCTAAACCATTTTCACGGAAAAAGCGTTTGATCGCTTCTTCTTGTTGTTCTTCTGTTGAATAAATTTCCATGCTTACCTCTGTTGCTAGCTGGGCTTAAATAAGTTCAGCTAGTAGCGTTTTCGCTTCTTCTAGTTTTAAGGTGACTTGTTCTTTACGCTCACGTAAGTACTTAATAGTCACAACGCCTTGTTCTAATTCATCTTCGCCGATAATAACTGCGACTAGCGCATCGCTTTTATCTGCGCGTTTTAATTGCTTTTTAAAATTGCCACCGCCTGCGTGCACCATAACACGAAGACCTGCAACATCTTTACGTAACTGAGCGGCAATGATAGGCGCTTGAATGCTGGCTTTATCGCCCATGGCTGCCAAATATACATCAGCACTACGGCGGATGTCACCTACACTTTCTAGTGCTTGAAGTAATAACACTAAACGCTCAAGACCCATTGCAAAACCTACCGCTGGTGTTGCTTTACCGCCAAGTTGTTCAACTAGGCCATCGTAACGACCACCTGCACAAACGGTTCCTTGTGCGCCTAGGCTATCGGTTACCCACTCAAAAACGGTGCGGTTGTAATAGTCAAGGCCACGTACAAGCTTTTCATTTACCGTGTATTCGACGCCAGCAGCGTCTAAACGTTCACATAAATTTTCAAAATGTTCTTTTGATTCAGCATCTAAGTGCTCAGATAGTTTAGGCGCATCAGTTAAAATGGCTTGTACATCAGGGTTTTTGCTATCTAACACACGTAAAGGGTTGGTGTGCATACGACGCTTAGAGTCTTCATCAAGTACATCGACGTGTTGCTCTAAGTAAGCAACAAGTGCATCACGGTAGTCTGCACGCGCTTCATTTGAACCCAATGAGTTAAGCTCAAGACGAACGTGCTCACTGATACCAAACTCTTTCCATAATTGGGCTGTCAGCAAAATAACTTCTGCATCAATATCAGCAGTGGCAATGCCGAATGTTTCTAAACCAAATTGGTGGAATTGACGGTAACGGCCTTTTTGTGGACGCTCGTGACGGAACATCGGGCCCATGTACCATAAACGTTGTTCTTGGTTATACAGTAAACCGTTTTGATTACCTGCACGTACACACACTGCGGTACCTTCAGGGCGAAGAGTTAAGTTATCGCCATTACGGTCTGCAAAGGTGTACATTTCTTTTTCGACGATATCGGTTACTTCACCGATAGAGCGTTTGAATAGGTCGGTTGATTCAACAATAGGAAAACGAATTTCTTGATAACCAAACGATGAAACTGTTTCACGTAAAATGTCTTCTACTTTCTGCCAAATTTGCGTATCGCCTGGCAGACAATCGTTCATACCACGAACTGCCTGAATTTGTTTTGCCACTGATAAATCCTAAATACTGTAATTGCGCTGAAAAAATCGCGCCTCAAGAAAAACTAAAAAATTGACCCGTCATTATACCGTCTAAGCGGTAAAGGTAAACGGCAAACCCAAGGGTTTGCCGAGTATATGCGAATTATTCAACGATTTTGATGTCGATTGGCGTTTCTTTCTCTTTTTTAGCGATAAAGTCGCGCACATAGCCTTCAAGTTGGTCGACAATGTTATCGTTATCGATACGTGCTTTTTGACGCTCACCATTGATGTATAAGCCAGAGCGACGGTTCGCACCAGCAAGGCCGATATCACTAACCAGCGCTTCACCAGGGCCATTTACCACACAACCAATCACCGACACTGACATAGGCTCAACTACGTCTTCAAGGCGCTCTTCAAGTTGGTTCATGGTGCTTACCACATCAAACTCTTGGCGTGAGCAGCTCGGGCAGGCAATAAAGTTAATGCCGCGTGAGCGAATGCGTAATGATTTTAAAATATCAAAACCCACTTTGATCTCTTGTACCGGATCGGCAGCAAGTGATACGCGTAATGTGTCACCAATGCCTTCGGCAAGTAGCATACCTAAACCAACAGCCGATTTAACAGAACCTGAGCGCATGCCGCCTGCTTCGGTAATACCTAAATGCAGAGGCTGGTCGATTTCTTTGGCAAGTAAACGATATGCACCGACCGCTAAAAATACATCTGACGCTTTAACGGATACTTTAAATTGGTCAAAGTCTAAACGTTGTAAGATCTCAACATGGCGCATAGCTGATTCAAGCAGTGCTTCTGGTGTTGGTTCGCCGTATTTTTCTTGTAAATCACGCTCTAATGAACCGCCATTAACACCAATACGAATAGGGATGTTGTGCTCACGTGCTGAGTCTACAACGGCACGAATACGCTCTTCGCTACCTATGTTACCCGGGTTAATACGCAAACAATCCGCGCCATACTGAGCCACTTTTAACGCAATACGGTAATCAAAGTGAATATCTGTTACTAGTGGAATTGTGACTTGTTCTTTAATGCTTTTAAATGCTTCAGCTGCTTCCATGGTTGGTACAGACACACGCACAATATCGGCGCCAGCATCTTGAATAGCTTGAATTTGTGCAACCGTTGCATCGATATCTAGGGTGTTGGTGTTAGTCATCGACTGAACGGCAATTGGTGCACCATCACCAATTGGCACATTACCTACGTTAATACGGGTCGATTTTCTACGTTTAATAGGAGATTCTGAAAACATTGCGGTTACTCTGATAACGGTAAAGTAAATTTAGCTAAGCGATTTTTGGCAAAATGTGAGGTATCGACGGCTTGACCTTGAAAAGTAATATCGACTACTTGGTGTTTGCCGAGCACCACACTAAACGGCTGTGGGCCGGTTACTGTCATAACGTAACCTGCTTTTTTAACACCAAAAGCAATACGATCGCCGTTGCCATCGTGAATTTCTACCCAGCTATCTTCATTGAAGTGCATCACCACTTCGCTGTGCTCAGGATCAGCTTTTTTGGTTTGCGGCTGAGCAGTTAATTGGCTTTGTGATGCAGCCTGATTTGCTGCTTCGTTGTTAGTTGTTGGCACAGTTTCTTGTGGCTCAATAACTTCTTTGTCTTCTGTAGGCAATTGAACTGTTTCTTCAACTGGCGCTTCGTTTGCTAAATTAGCGGTTAGCTCATTGCTTTCAAGCTGATTTGGCATCGCCGTTGTTACCGGCTCTTCGATACTTTGATTACTATTTTGCCACCACCAAACGACCGATGAGCCTATAATGACAGCTAAAATAAAATAACTGAACAGCATTAAACGGCTATCGTTTGCTTCTTTTTCGGTGCGACGAGAGAAGCTCTGCATATTAGATTTTTTAGCTGGCTCAACATGCTCAGGTAACAATTCAAGCATGGCTTGGCTATCTATTTTTAGCTCGCGAGAATAGCTTCTGATATACCCTTTTACGAAGGTTGCAGGGCCTAGCAACTCATGTTCGTCGTTTTCTAATCGTTGTAATTGTAAAACTGATAATTTTAATGCACCAGCAAGCTGCTCAAGGCTCATTCCTGCATCTTCGCGGCGTTTTTTTAGCGCCTGGCCGAGCGTTTCTTGTGGTTGTTCTAAATTGTTTTCTTCATTCATAGTGCGTATGAGTCTGGATCTACCAATAAAAGTCTATGCCCAGGCTTAAGGGCAACATCTGGGCTCAATTTGTTCCAGCGCATTAATTGATCGATTAATACGCTATGCTGCGTGGCAATGTCGTACAAAGTATCACCAGCATTAATGTCGTGATAAATATTCGGATCATTTAAATAGATGCGAGTACCGTTTTGTACGCGATCCGATTCTTTTAAGCCATTCCACAGCAAAATCTTCTGTAGTTTAACATTGTATCGCACTGAAATGCTAAATAGGTTTTCACCATTTTCAATAATATGGTAGGGGATATTCAGCGCAGGTACACGTGGGTTGAGCATGGGTAATTGTATTTGTTCAGAAGTCACTGAGTACGAGGTTTGACTCGTTTGGCCTGCATAGTTGGATTCTTCGCCAAAGACATTTTCATCTTTTTCAGGCTGATAAAATATCACTGTGCTTTCATTTTTGCTGACAGCTTTTGCAGAAGTTGAAGTTTGTTGCTTAATCTCAGGAGATGTGGGTGCCCCAAAAGATACAATAGTGACTTCATCGTTAGCAGCTTTAGGTGTTGATATACTTTTCTTTTGTTCTGGTGTTTTTATTGCAAGCGCATTAACAACAGCTTCAGTATCGACAGGCTCAGTTGCGGTTGATGCTATTTCAGTCTTAAAGCCTGAAGCTTCAGGCTGAGTCTTTGCTTGCTCAACAACTTGGGCTGGCATGTTTGCAACAGATTGGGTTGATTCGACAGTTTCTTGTTCATTAATTGCAGGCACTTCTGACTTTTGCTGATTCGTAGCATATACTTCTTTTGTATTAGAAGCTTGTAGATCTGCCTTATCTACAATTACTGTTTCATTCGCCTTTGTTGGGGCTTTTCTTTTTACGATTCGGATCTTTGGTTGGTCTTTGCTAACCGATGAGTTATCGCTTGAAATCTGGAGCTCTTCGAGTTGAGCTTGACGATATTTTTCTCGTAATATTTCAAACTCTGAACGTTTAACCTGCCCAGAGGAAATGGCTTTAGCTTCGTTTGAGCCGGGGTAAGTTTGTAAAATGATACCTGCAGTTGCTTCGGCTTTTTCTATGTGTCCCATACGTTGCTGGATAAGATAGCTGAGCATAAGTGCACGAGGTGTTACGCGGCCTGTTGATTCGTATTTTTCAATAATATCTTCAGCTTTATGTAGGTCACTTTTTGCGTAATACAAACCAGCCAAGCTTATCATTGAAGAAGGGCGCTGCGAGCTGTGATTAAGTGCTGATTTTAGGTATTTTTCCGCATTTTCAAAGTCATCAAATTCAATCGCACATAAAGCTAAGTTTTCGTAACTTTCAGCTACACGGATATAGCTAGGAATTGAAATCGCTTTAAGAAGCTCTTCTGCAGCGCGGTCATACTCACCAATGCCACACAAAAATACACCATAATTGTTTAAGGTATTTGGATCATTAGGGGCAATTTTTAATGCGCGCTGATAGGCTTTATCGGCAAGTTCTGGTTCATCAACCTGTTGATAGTAATAAGCTAAAGAGTAATGAACTTCAGGGAGGTCAGGTGCAAAATCTGCGGCGCGTTCTAAATTATATTTTGCTTGTGAGTTATTGCCTGTTTTTAAGTACTGTAACGCAAGGGCGATACGGGTACGGGCAGCACCGGTATTGTTAACTTGTTTTTCAACAACGGGTCTGTCGCTACCTTCGTAGCTGTTTTCTGTAACACACCCTGTTAATGCAAATGCACTAACAGTAATGGCAAGTATAGAACGCATTACCTAATCTCTTCTTTGATTCCGTATGCCTATCTTACCGAAAAGCCTTTGTGTTGCATCTATTATTTTAAAAATAACGAGTTTGCCACAAAGGCTTAACTTCAAAAGTTACGCTTATGCTTGGTGAATGTTTACCGCAATTGCGTTATCTTCGCGCATTTTCTTTTTCGCTAAACGTTTAGTACGGTCAACGACATCACCCACTAATTGACCACAAGCTGCATCAATATCATCACCACGAGTACGGCGAACGATACAGGTAATACCCGCTGCTTGTAATACTTTAGAGAAGCGGTCGATACGGCTGTTACTCGAACGGCCATATTCATTACCCGGGAATGGATTAAACGGGATCAGGTTCACTTTTGAAGGTGTACCTTTAAGTGTTTTAACCAATTCGTGGGCTTGATCGGTACTGTCGTTCACACCTTGTAGCATAACGTATTCGATAGTCACATCTTTGTTTGCTTTAGAACCATCGATATATCGACGACATGCGGCTAAAAACTCTTCAATTGGGTACTTTTTATTAATTGGTACTAGTACATCTCGCAGCTCATTGTTTGGCGCATGCAGTGAAATAGCCAATGCTACGTCAATCTTCTCTTTTAATAGATCAAGCGCAGGAACCACACCTGAGGTACTTAATGTAACGCGACGTTTTGATAAACCAAAACCCCAATCGTCCATCATAAGTTCCATTGCTGGTACGACGTTTTTAAGGTTAAGTAATGGCTCACCCATACCCATCATTACAACGTTAGTTACAGGGCGCTTAGTGCTGTCGCCGTCTAAACCAATGTCTTTTGCAACACGCCATACCTGACCGATGATCTCAGATACTGATAAGTTACGGTTAAAGCCTTGTTGTGCTGTTGAGCAGAAAGTACATTCAAGGGCACAACCTACTTGTGATGAAACACATAAAGTTGCGCGGTCTTTTTCTGGGATCCAAACAGCTTCTACTTCTTGGCCACCTTGTAGCATCAGGGCGTATTTAATAGTGCCATCAGTCGCTACTTGTTTAACAGAGATCTCAGGAGCAACAATTTCACATTCAGCTTTTAGCTTTTCTTTAAGCTTTTTGTTGACGTTTGTCATGTCGTCAAAATTGTCTACGCCAAAATGATAAATCCATTTCATCACCTGATCGCCACGGAATGGCTTTTCACCGAATGATACAAAAAGCTCACGCATTGCATCTCGGTTTAAATCTAATAAATTAATCTTTTTTTCAGTGGTCATGAAACAACCTCAATCAGTGACGGTGGTAAGTAGTTTGGGTGCGCGATTGTACATTATTTAATCGACTTAGTCATTAGCTAAACAGATTTACAATGGGCTTAGCTAATGACTAAAAAAGGGCCCGAAAGCCCTTTTTCTTCTGCATCACAGACTTAGCTGTGAACTCGAAATTAACGAGTACGTGGGCAGATTTCTTCGTCAGCGAAGAAGTATGCGATTTCACGTGCAGCTGATTCAACAGCGTCAGAACCGTGAACAGCATTTTCGTCGATGCTGTCTGCGTAGTCAGCACGTAAAGTACCCGCTAGTGCTTCAGCAGGGTTAGTAGCACCCATGATTTCACGGTTTTTAAGTACTGCGTTCTCACCTTCAAGAACAGTAACCATTACTGGACCAGATGTCATGAACTCAACTAAAGCACCGAAGAAAGGACGCTCGCTGTGCTCAGCGTAGAAACCTTCAGCTTTTTCTTTTGAAAGGTGAACCATTTTAGCTGCAACGATTTTAAGACCCGCAGTTTCGAAACGGTTGTAGATAGCACCGATGTGGTTTTTAGCAACTGCATCAGGTTTTACGATTGAAAAAGTACGCTCTAAAGCCATCTTTATGCTCCAATAATTTTAAATTTAAAAGGTTAAATATTAACGGGCGCGAATTATACGCGCTTTACGTGAAAATTCCTAATTTAATTAAATAGTCATTTGATGGCATTTTCATGAATCTAAAAATGTTCAGCAAAACGAGTATAAAATGCGAACACCTTTTACAGTTAAGCACTTGTTTCCACAATGAACTTAGCGTGGTTACGAGTATACATAGCGTGTTTGATATCACAGAATGTTTGTTAATGATTTTGATTATTACAGTGATGGCAACTATGCCTGAGTAGAGGACTTCGCAAGCGTATTACCCATTACAGCCCCTATATTTATTGAACTAAACCTAACCAAGCTCCTGAAGTTGGAAGTAGTCATATTTTTTTAATCGCTATTAATCGCTATTAATCAGCTATTGTCAGCGGGGGCTTCTCTGCTGACATACCTAATCTCTACTCGCTTACAATTAGCTCACCTAGCTAAGCTAATTGGTAGTAACTTACCCTCTGCATAATACATCTAAAAAGTGTAAGAATACCAACTCATTTTGTTAACTTCTTGTTCACTTTATGCGGCTGATCTAATTGCTAATGATAAATTATTGCGTTTTAAATTGTTGAAAATTAATAGTATATGATTTAATTCGGATCTTTAGCCTATCTTGTTTGAGAGAAATAGCAATAACTAAATTGTAACTCAAATGTTAAATTAAAGTGTACAAAACGCTACATGGTTTTTCGTGAATTCTTGAACTTATTCAATCATAAAATATTAGTAATTGGATTTTTTATAAACAAAAAGTCTTATTTTTTATTCGAATAATTAAAGGAGAGAATAATGAAACTACGCAGTGCACTTTCTAAGTTGTCATGCGCGTCAGCTTTTGCACTTGGCAGCATGCTAACTTTGAGCCCAGCAGCCAATGCTATGAAACTAAAACAACAAAACTTACAAGAGATGGCCGTTGTTTCACAGAGCATTATTGCCGGGCAGGTAGTAAGCGTAACCGATGGTTTTGACAACAACCGTCCCTATACCGAAGTGACTATTCAGGTTTCGTCAGATGCTAAAGGTAAGTTAAAAGACGATTCAAATTACACCTTCCGTCAGTTTGGCCTAATCAAGCCTCGCTCAATTGGTAATGGCAAGGTGTATCTGGGGGTAACCCCTGATGGCTTTGCAAAATGGCATGAAGGAGAAAATGTCATTGCGTTTATGTATAAACCAGCATCTATTACTGGTTTTCAAACAACGGCTGGCATGGCGCAAGGTAAGTTTATTGTTCGTGATGGCAAGGTTCTTAACCAGTTTGCGAATAGTGGATTATTTGAAGGTATGGACACTGCTAATTTTTCGCATGAAGAGCGCAATATGCTGACTAACCCTCAAGACATAAACGTGGATGAATTTATGCACTTAGTTGGCAAATTAGCGGGAGAAAAATAATGATGAGATTTACGAAACTTGCTGCAAGTATTGCATTGGCATCGCTTTCTACAACTGTATTAGCAGGTGGGCCTTTATATATTCATGATAAAACCATGCAACCTTATAAATGGGATACCTCAAAAGGTGACATTCCAGTTTGGACTGATGGGGGGCAACTAATTAAAGATAAGAATGGGAAAGATGTTCAGTCATTTACTGTTTTAGAGAAGGGAACAATCTTTAATGTCGATATCACATTGCCTGATGGCACTGTGTTGCCCAAAGATGTAGCGTTAGAGCGTGATTATACTTTTTTGACAATTGCACAAGCTAATGCCGTAACAGCAGAGGCTGTTGCGCAGTGGTCAAATGTTGAAACATCGACCCTAATAATGTCTGTGGCGGGTACGATAGAAAGTCAAACAGGGATCCGCGATGTCAATGCATCGAATGTAGACCAGATTTATAATGCAGAAAACGGTTATGGTTTTTGGGTTAACTACGACACTGATGGTGCTATCTTAGAAAATTATTTTGGTATTCCACGCGACCAAGTACTAGGTATTGCTTTTCCTGAATGGGCTGATGAAGAAACCGGTGAAATTACTGAAGCAACGGCTTTAATGAATGGTTGGTATATCGATATTAATGATACAGAAGGGAAGATGGTACAAGGTGTGTTCACCCATGAGTTTGGCCACGCGATGAATATGTCTCACTCTCAAGCAAATGGTCATTTTACCTATATTGCAACGCCATGGTATCAAATGCACGATGGTGTTGCAGGCTGTACGGGAACAACAGCTTACTCCGGTCGTGGTCAAGCACCGACTGATAGTATTGAAACAATGTTTCCTTTTATTAATGTTCGCAGCATTGAAGGACAAGAGCAGGGAACAGTTAATGTGCGAGATGACATTGTAAATATCTCTGATTTATACCCAAGCGCAAGTTATCTCAGTGAGTATGGAACTATAAAAGGAAAGCTATTTACAAAAGAAGGCGTTGAATATTCAGGTATGAATATGGTTGCACGTAATCTTGATAATCCTTTGTACGATGTGATCACTCAACAAAGTGGTAATTTAACTCAAGGTCGTATTGGCCCAGACGGTTCTTTTACAATTAATGGTTTGACGCCTGGTGGGCGTTACGCACTTTACATGGACCCAATTAGAGCTGGCGGCTACCCAACGACACCTACCGATATTATTTCCGTGAATGAATATTGGAATGAAGGCGAAAGCAGTTCTCCAGCACTGGATGATGCTTGCAACATGACACCTATCGTCGTTGCAGGAGGTGAAACTAAAGAAGTCGCTATGTATTTCAATGGCTATAATGATGGCATTCAATATACGCCTTTAGTTTCTGCATGGGTAAGTGATCATGCAAAAAATGGTAAAAGGGCGTTTGGTACAACGCAGGGAGGCACGCCGTTTGTTTATGATAGCAATCATAATACTTTTGAGACATTAACGACGCCAGAGGGTTACGCGGTTTTGTCTGCCACCAACGCGGCAATGAACAAAAATGCAACCAAAGCGGCTGTGATTGCAGATCTTGATAATGATGGTGTAGGCCAAGGTGCTGTTTGGGATATTCGCTCAAATAAATTAATTGAACTTGAAGATCCAACCAATAACACCTGCTCTTTAGGTGGCCAGCAAGGCGTAAGCTCGCACTCTATTTGGGATATGGATGATCTGGGCCACAAAGTAGTTGGTAACTCTCGAAAACCTAATGCTGGCGGGGATGAGTGTGCTGTTGGTGAAGGAGCCAGTTCGTATGGCGTGCCCACTGTATGGAATACAAAAACAGGAAAGGCAACTTTATTAACAGATGGTATAGAGTTCATTCCTAGTAGTTATGGAACAGTACAAGCTTTGATCAATGGTGAACGAACTGAAGCGTGGGTACGTGCCGATCGCGTATCTGGTAATGGCCGCACTGTGACAGGCTCTGGTAATAATAATAACTCACAGCTCGCTTGGGTGGATGGAAAATTACGTGATACTTACAAAGAGTTTGGAGCGTTAAATTCATCGGTGATCTCAGTTGATGGTGAGCTTGTCGCCTTTGGTACACAAAGGGGGTTTGGTCGTAGTGTCTTCGGTGAAGGCGTTAAAGTGTGGAATACCGTAACAGATGAAGTAACTTTGTTAGGTGGTTTACGCTGGTGTGAGGATGTACCGTATTTTTACTTTAATAATAATTTATGCGCATCACCATTTAATCAAACCCACGAAGATATCGTTCAAACCGCAGGCTTACCACTAAATATGGTTTTGGATGCGAATGATGATTTGTCGGTCATCACTGGTCGTGTGTTAATTAATGGTATGCCTGCAGGGGCAACGATTTATATTGACGGATTAGGATGGATGACTGGGGAAGAGTTCTTCACTAAACAAGGTGTTGTAGAAGCAACTAACTTGATGACTAATGGTATTTTTGGCGTAAGCAGTGATGGTTCTGAAATGATGGCCGGGGTTGTAGGTTTGCCTACACCATTAACCATTGAGGTTGATGCAAATAAGGCCTTTGTGTGTGATAAAGGGCAAGATCGTGAGCTTAGTTTTCCTAAGCAAGTGGTTAAAGCTGTTAAAGCTGGTGCCAAGTTTGGCCGCTGTGCACACTTAGATACATAGCCTTTAATTACTGTATTAGATGCCAAAGGCTCATAAATATTTTATGGGCTTTTTTCATCTCAGTGTCATAAATATGTGATAAATTTTAATAAGTTACAAATATACTAACAGCTTGTATTGAGAGTTTTGCTTTCTTCATACAGCAAAATTACCTAATAGAAAGTGATGGTTAAGTGATATTATTAGCAATTCCAAACCAATTACCCTGGATAGTTAATTGAGTTTGATCTAAAAAGGTGGCCATAGGATTGGTCACCTTTTTTCTTTTTATAGGCTCACGGCTGGTTTGCTGAGTTTCTATCAAGCATGATCTAGATCAATAAAATTACTGGGCAGGTTATTATACTGCCGCGCTTCATTATCGTATTAATTCATGCAACCGACTTGTACTCGGTTCGATGTGTGGAGCTTTCATGTCGTCACCTATTTTGACCCCTCGTCCTTTTACGCCTGAGTTGTTATCACCTGCGGGTAGTTTAAAGAATATGCGTTATGCCTTTGCTTATGGTGCTGATGCTGTTTACGCTGGCCAACCTCGTTACAGCCTTCGTGTTCGTAACAATGAGTTTGACTTAGATAACCTGCAAATCGGTATTAACGAAGCCCATGCGCAAAATAAAAAGTTGTATGTGGTCTCGAACATTGCTCCTCATAATGCCAAGGTAAAATCGTACTTACGCGACATTGAGCCAGTTATTGAGATGCAGCCAGATGCCCTGATAATGTCTGATCCTGGGCTTATCATGTTAGTGCGTGAAAAATGGCCAGATATGCCAATTCACTTATCTGTGCAGGCCAATGCGGTGAACTATGCCACAGTGAACTTTTGGGCTCAGCAGGGTATTGAACGAGTCATTTTATCGCGCGAATTATCCCTTGAAGAAATCGCTGAAATTCGTGAGCTATGCCCAAATACAGAACTTGAAGTGTTTGTTCACGGTGCGCTTTGCATGGCGTATTCTGGCCGTTGCTTGTTATCGGGTTATATTAATAAACGCGATCCAAACCAAGGAACGTGCACTAATGCATGTCGTTGGAACTACGATGTGAAACCGGGCACTGAAAATGAAACCGGCGAAATGGTACATAAAATCGACCCTAAAGCGGTGATCCCAACTCTAGGAGATGGTGCCCCAAGTAACGAAGTATTTATGCTTGAAGAGCAGGGCCGTCCTGGTGAGTATATGCCTGCTTTTGAAGACGAGCATGGTACTTACATAATGAACTCAAAAGATTTACGTGCAGTTCAATATGTTGATCAACTAACGAAAATGGGCGTGCATAGTTTAAAAATTGAAGGCCGCACTAAGTCTTTCTACTATGTTGCACGTACTGCGCAAGTGTATCGTAAAGCCATTGATGATGCCGTTGCTGGTCGTCCATTTGACGCAAACTTATTTAAAACCCTCGAAAACTTAGCGCACCGAGGCTATACAGAAGGATTTTTAAAGCGCCACGCACATCAAGACTATCAAAACTATGAGTATGGTCATTCGGTGTCAGATAAACAGCAGTTTGTGGGTGAAGTATTAGGCCGCAACGATAATGGCTTAGTTGAAATTGATGTGAAGAATAAGTTCTGTACTGGTCATTCACTTGAGCTTATGACGCCAAAAGGGAATATTAACTTCAAGCTAGATTTTATGGAAAACAAAAAAGGCGAAGCCATTAGCGATGCAAAAGGTTCGGGCCATATTGTTAAAATCCCTCTACCAGAAGATATCGATTTAGAGCACGCAATTTTGATGCGGAATCTCGATGCCGACCAAGATACCCGTAACCCATTTAATAAAGCTTAATAGAAGGTGCGCTAAGTCATACTTAGCGCATTTATCTCTTATAACTGTTGTTGCCTTAACCTTTGCATATCTTTTTGCGGAGGCAGGCCAAATAAACGGCTGTACTCGCGACTAAATTGCGAAGGGCTTTCGTAACCGACCACACCACTTGCTTGACCAGCATCAAGACCATTGATCAGCATTTGATCGCGAGCCTCTTGCAGGCGTAAGGTTTTTAAATACTGCAATGGGCTGGTGCCAGTAATGGTTTTAAAGTGCTGGCGAAATGTTGATGAGCTCATATGCGCTTGTTTTGCTAACTCTTCAATTTGTACTGGGCGCATAAAGTTGGTTTTAAGCCAGCTCACAACTCTGACAATATGACTACTTGGTGACCCCTCTGATGCCAGTTTTCTAAGGTGAGGCCCGTGAGGTCCCTGTAAAAGGCGAATAACAATTTCTTTCATGAGTAATGGCTGTAAGCCGTCGCGAAGTGCAGGGTTATATTCAAGCTCAAATAACCGAGTGAGTGCATCAGTGAGTCCTGCATCGATATTATGAATAGAAATCGGCGCAAACGTTTCGTTGCGTGATTGTTTTGGCAGCTTAAGTTCTGCGGCCGTTTGCAAAATTAAGTTGTAATCAAGCTTTAGCACCATGGCAACAAATGGCTGGTGGCGTGTTGCTTCGGTCACATGGGATACCACAGGTAAGTCGAAAGTTGTTAACATGGTTTGCCCACCAGAGCAGGGCAGTACACTGTTTTCGACTGAAAGCATTTTTGCACCTTGTAGCACCACTGCAAGGCTTAATGTGTAAATACAATGCAAGGGGTCGGTTGGTGCGTTACGAATGTGCAATGTGAGCTCTGGCGTATGAGAGGTAATATCACCCGCTTTATTAGCGAATAACATAATCTTTTGCGCGAGTGGTTTAGCAATCTCTTGATGGTTGGTGTCTATCATGTTTAAAACTCACGGTTAGTTATCTTGGCTGTCAAATTTATTGAGCATATCTTGGCTACTAATTTGAGAGCCCATACGGCCACGATTCACGTACCTGTGAGAAAACGTTTTTGCGCCATTTGCCCGAACCAGCTTTTCAAAATCATCAATAAAATGCTGTTCGAACTTACTATTAAAGGTATTAAATAAAATCACATTTTTACCTGAAAAGTCATTATTTTTTGCAAACTGCCATATCGGTGGGGCAGGGCTATAAAGCCAAATAGGCGAGCCTAAATAAATGGTGTGATACTCTTCAAGGTTAATATTACTCGGGGTAATTGTTGCTACCTTGCTTCTGGCATCATTAAGAGCAGCTATCCAACCAGGAATACCTAGTTCGTAATCGGTAGCCGTTATCTCAAACAGCTCCGCGTTATGCTTTTGTGCTATGTGATCCGCTAAAACCCCAGTATTCCCAGAGCGAGAAAAAACCACGACGGCTGTTTTGGCATCAAGCGTGATTTTCGGCTCAGCATTTTGTAGACGTAAGCTGTTTTTAGCATGCTGTGATTTTTCTGTTTGTGTGACCCAAATGGCAAGAGATAAAAGCCCTAATACGACCACTGCGAGTATTATAAATAGCCATTTAATCATTTACGCCACTCCTTTAACCACTTTATTTATAGGAAAGCAGGCTTATCGCCATCTGTATTTGGTTTGTTCACACCAATATTGGCTTTTGAATAAGTCTCTGGTGAAGAAACGATTTCAGCTATCAGTGCTGCAACGCTTTTCCTTGAAACTTCAGTTCCCTTAAATACGTCATTACGCTGCGTTGTTTCAAAATCTATTTCATCATAATCGGTAAGCCAAGCAGCTCTTAGTATTGTGTAGTCTAGATCAGATGCTTCAATAATATCTGCGGCTTCTCGATAAGTTCCTAAGTATTGGCCAATTTCTTGATCGTTCCATTTGCCAAACTCACCGGGTAACTCATTATAAATACCAAGTGAGTTAACAAAAATTAGTCGAGAAATATGCAGTTTAATCATTACAGCTGCAATACTTTTTGCCATCGCAGCCATGTCACCAAACAGGTTGGCATAAACGATATCGGCACCTTCCAGTGCACTTTCTAGTTGCGATTGGTTGAGTACATCAGCAGTAACAACTTGCGCATTAGCGGGAATGTTTCCTTCAAGTTTTTTAGCATCACGAACAACTAGACGCATTTGGATATCTTTTTGCTCAGAAAGCATTGCGATGACCCATGAAGCGATTTGTCCATTTGCTCCTAAAATAACGACGTTTTTCATTACATGACCTCTTTAGAAATGTGTTAGTGGGCAGGTGCATTTAACACAGCTGCCCGAAAATATTGGCTTATAGGTGGTTTGCTAAAAAAGGCAGTATTTGCTGCATCGCTAACGCAACGGGCTCAGGGTTATCGTACAGGTCATAGTGCGACCATTCTTCTAGTTCAACGAGTTGTCGGTCTTTTGATGCAAATGATTTTCCGTAAATTTCTTTACCGTCACGGTATGCACCAAATGCCCCTACTTTTTGACCAATTACAGCCATCATAGGTTGGGTCATTAATGTTTCGGCAAATGCGAAGGCATCCCAAGTGAGAGTTTTTTGTGCATGAGAAAATAACATACGTGTTGCGCCACCTTCACTTTGACCACGCGATGTTTTGTAGTAATCAGTCGCTTCGAAAACATCACGTTCAGTCAGGCCATTGTCGCGGGCAAACTCGATGCTTGGTGGGAGTAATTCGTTAACTTGTAAATCACCACCAAGTGCTTCAGCAGTTCGTTGTGCCGCCATCGCTTCAAGTGCGCCAAGCGGGTTAAACTCGGTGAATGCTTCTCTAAATAGACGACCTAAATTAACCGGCGTAATGCCGACCACGGCTTTTACGCGTTTTTCAGTCAGTGCAGAATTAAATACATAAGCCCCCCCACCACATACCCCAATGCTACCAATGCGCTCGTTATCGACATAAGGCAGTGTCACGGCATAATCAATAACATGGCTAATATCTTCAACGCGTTGTGATGGGTTTTCAATAAAACGAGGTGTACCGCCAGATTGACCTTGATAGCTGGCATCGAAGGCAATAACCACATAACCTGCTTCAGCAAGTGCTTTACCATAAACACTACTTGAGGTCTGTTCTTTACAGCTACCAAATGGGTGAACACTGATCATGGTTGGGTAGGTTTTTGACTCATCAAAATTAGCAGGCGTTAAAACAAGTGCTGAGATTTCCCACGCCATATCGTGGTTTTGAATACTAACTGTTTGAATGTTCATGTTTGCTCCTAAATGCCGTTTAGTAATGAGCCCTGTTCGGGCTCATACAGATCAATAATTACAGGTTGCTTGTAAAGAAAGGAGCTAATACGCTGATTGCTTCAGTGATTTCACTTTCGCCATCGTATAAATCCATGTGGTTTGCACCTTCAACGATGTACATGTTTTTGCTGCTTGATGCTGCGCGCGCCATTAGGTCATCGCTCATCCACTTGCTGCCCGCATTGCTGCCGACGACGGTCAGTAATGGTTGCGTTAAAAATGCCTCAGCTTTAAAGAATGCATCATAAGTGATGATTTGATTTAAGCTGCGTGCAGTCGCAAAGCCCGGTGAAGTGCAATAAGCTGCGCGGTCTGTGTGGTAGTATTCCCACGCTTGGCGAAGTTCTTCGTTTGGTGCATCTTCTTCTTTAAGTGGTGCCATTGGGATAGTTGCAATCTCGTTACCACCTGCATCCGATGTGCGAGAATCAGAGCCAGCTTGGATATATGGGATAGCGTCGCTGTCTTTTACATTGTTATCCCAGCCATTACGGAACATTTGGCCAATATTTACCATGCTGACTGTGCCAACGGCTTTAATACGGCGGTCGTTAATTGCAGCATTTGCGGTGTAACCTGCACCCGCACAGATCCCCATTGCGCCAATGCGATCATTGTCTACATAAGGTAAGGTCGTTAAGTAATCGATTACTGCACTCACATCCTCGGTACGAACATGTGGGTTTTCAAGTTGGCGTGGCTCGCCTGTGCTTTCACCTTGGTAAGATGCATCGTATGCAATAGCGACAAAACCTTGCTCAGCTAGTTTACGTGCGTAAGTCCCTGCTGTTTGCTCTTTAACACCACCACCTGGGTGCGATACGACAACGGCTGGGTATGTTTTTGTTTCATCAAAATCAGCAGGTAAATTTAATAAGCCCGCTATAGTAATATCTAAACCGTTCGTGTTTGGAAAAGTAACTTTGTTCATGAGCGTAAATCCTCTTTGGGTTAATAAGTAAGGACAGAGACTATTCTCGATTGCAGAGCTGTTTGCTTTGCGTCCTTGATTGAGATTAAGTATAGGAGTGGGCTGAAACGAATGTTTGCCTAAAATGACAGGGTGTTTGTCTAAAATGCCGAAAAAGCACTATGGCAGGCAATCGGAAAATGACCAGGATAGATTGGGAATTTACTTAATTGCTTGAAATGGTCGGGTTTGTAGGGTGTTTAGAGTGCTTGCTCTACATGATGGCAGTGATGGGATTTTATTTCTAAAATCGAAATACCGCTTGCTTTATAAGTATAAGGCTCTTAATTAGGCTGTGATTGCCTATTTTTATTGCCGTAAGCCAATTAATAGGCAGTGTAACGACGCTTATTTTTTAAATTGACTGGCAAGCTCTGCAAGCGACACTTCAGCAAAACGTTTTAATAACAGGGCTTCTGCATCGTCCATTGCGTTTTGCAGGGCGCTGTTAACTGCATATTCGATTGGGCAGTTGCTGTGCTCATCGGTTAGACCAATTACAAACAGGTTCTTTTCGCCAAGCGCTTGGTGAATATCAAATAAAGTGATGTCTGTTAAGGGAGTGGCCAGTAGCCAGCCGCCATTGTGGCCTTTGATTGCCGACACATAACCTGCTTGGCGCAGTAACGCCATTGTACGGCGCACGACCACAGGGTTGGTCATTAACATGTTTGCTAATGTCTCTGATGTAATAGGGTGGCTGTAACTGTCTAAATGGATCAGCACATGCAAAACCCGTGATAATCGGCTGTCTTTTCTCATCTTAAATCGTCAATATGCGTTTTTTGCAGTGTATCACGAACTGCTTAATATTGACCGTTTGAATTACCAAACTAACGCTCACTAAACTAATTCCAAGCCAGCCAATTTGCTGAAATTGCTCATTTAAAATCACAATAGCCAGTACGGTGGCGATAATCGGCTCAAGTAAAGTAATGAGCACGGCTTGGCTAGCCGCGATGGTTTTTAAGCCAATACTAAATAGCCAATAACCTAAAAACATCGGCACAATGGCCATGTAAAGCGCCACGCTGGTATTGGTAACGGTGGCAAAAAGCGTATCTCCAGTGATCAATAACGAAGGCAAGAGTACACATGCAGCGCCGCTAAATAAGCTTGCCATGGTCGCTCTTGAATGAACGCCGTTGCTAATTAAGCGTTTGGCAACCCATGAATAGCCCGCATAGGTAAGCCCTGCAATTAAGCCAAGTAAAATGCCGATGTTTTGGCTAAACAGCCCCGTAGCGGCAAGGTTATGCTCTTTACCTAACGCAATTAAGCCAATGCCAATCGCACCAAAGCAAAAGCTGACTAGCCAGCGAGTTGTAATGGGCTTTTTCTCAATTAAGTATTCCAATAAGACGGTAAATAAAGGGGCGCTGGCAATCGAAACAACGGTGCCTATTGCCACACCAGCGCTATTCATCGAGGTATAAAATGCCAGCGGATAAATAGCTACACAAGCTGAGCCAAGTAGGGTTAGGCGGTAGTGCTTACGCAGAGTACTGGCATTGTTTATTAGCTGAGTTAGTGAGGTTAGGCAAAGTAATACGCCGCCAAATCCCATCGCAAACGCACCTATTGCAAAAGGGCTAATGTCTGGTGCAAAGCTTGCGGCTGTGCCTGTTGTGCCCCAAAACACACTGGCAACTAAAACGGCCATGGTCGCGATGGTATGGTTCATTGATGATTCGCTTTAAATTTAAGATATCAAAAGCATAATTAAAATCGATGCAAAGTTTTTGACAAAAAGGACGGTTTTGTTGGCGTTAAAAACTAAAGTTACTTTTTGAATTTACTCGGTGATAAGCCAAAGTACTTTGAAAAACTACGGCTAAAAGATGAAAGCTCATTGTAACCAACTAACTCACTAATACGCTGCAACGGGTAGTCGGTATGACTGAGTAAGGCTTGGGCTTTTTCCATTCGCAGTTTAGTTACATAGTTCATGACAGTTAATCCGGTTTGTTGCTTAAACAGCAGCTTAAATTGCGTAGGGCTTAAACAGGCAATGCTGGCAAGGTGTTTGATATGAAGAGGAGTGCTTAAGTGACTGTCAATATAAAGCAGTGCCTCGCTAATACGGCTGTCGACCTTAGGCTGCATAATTTGCTCAGCTAACAGCAAATTGAAGGTGTTAAACATGGCAAGTTCTAATTCACGATTAACCGCTTGCTCAAGCTGCTTTGCTACAAACTGCAAAAATGCCCAAAGTGATTGATTAATAGCAAACACGCAGCGCTCAGCAGTGGCCAGATTATCAGGTAGCGTTGGCATATCGGCCACCACAAATCGCGCCTCTGGCATTGCGGTAAAAAGATGCGTTTGAGAGGCTTTGACAACCACGCATTCACCGGGGGCGACTTTACCTTGAAAATCACCGACACTAATGGCAATCACACCTTTTAAGGGCAGTACAAGTTGATGATAATCATGGCTATGACTAACAGGCTTAGTACTGTATGAGCGGATAGATAGATTGCCTTGCATTATTTTGTGATAACCGTTTGCTGAATAAGGCTATTATGCCTGTTTGCGAGGGATGGTCAATTTTAGGCCATTAACGGGGTTAGCACATGCTCGTAGGCAATCATTAACGCGACATAAACCAACAAAATAGCCATCAGTTTATTAAACACATAAAAAACACCCGGCCGTGATACTTGTTTGCCAAGCACTAAGCCCGCTAACGAGTAACTTGTTGGCGCACCAAAGGCAAGGATGGCTAAAATAAAAGACCAAAATACGATTGCAGCGCCAGTAATATCGGCGCTTGGGAATTGAATCGTAGCAATTGGCAAAGTGGCCACCAAGGCTTTTGGATTTAATAGCTGCATAAACAGGCCATCGAAAAAGCTAAGTGAGGCATCTGCTGAGGTATCACTCACCTGTACATTTGCTTTTGCGACTTTCCAAGCAATATACAAAATATAGCCGCAACCAATTAAGCTCACATAAGGCAAAAACTGCGGATTGATCACTTGCAAGCCAAGGTAGCCAAGCAGCACAAATAAGATAAACATCGCGCTACCCACGCCGATAAAAAACCCAAGGTGTGAACGAGTTTGTTTATTTAAGCCGCTGCTTAAACCGAGTAAATTGATTGGCCCAGGGGTGTACATAATGCCAATAGCATATGCAAAAATATCTGCCATAACAGCTCCAAATCAGTAATTCAGCTCTATCTACGAGCCCATTGCAGTTGAAATTGTTTTGGTGTCATACCAAATGCTCGTTTGAAGTTACGATTGAGGTGGCTGGCATCAGCGAAGCCAGATTCAACCGCCACGCTGGTGGCATCACGGCCAACCTGTAACGCTTTACGGGCATAATTAATACGACAGTTCAAAACATATTGATGTGGAGTAATACCGAAGTGCTCGCGAAAGCGGCGGATAAAATGAAATTTCGACATGGTGGCAGCATGTGCAATGTCATCAATAGAAATGTCATTGTCGATATTTGCCAAGATGTAGTCTTTTGCACGCAGA
Organism: Pseudoalteromonas sp. PAST1; assembly: GCF_021532515.1. Taxonomy (NCBI): domain Bacteria; kingdom Pseudomonadati; phylum Pseudomonadota; class Gammaproteobacteria; order Alteromonadales; family Pseudoalteromonadaceae; genus Pseudoalteromonas; species Pseudoalteromonas sp. PAST1. Next base: position 143,099 of record NZ_JAKGBH010000004.1, read on the forward strand.
AGCAAGCTATCAACTCGGGTGCTTAAAGTTGGCAAATCAAGACTGCCGTTGAGCCTGACTAAAGACTGCGCCATTTGCAACACTGCTGCTTCTCGCTCTATTTTGCTGGTGCTATTGGTTTGTAAAAGCCTTGATAAGTGAATCACTTGATTACGCAGTAATGGATCAGCATACAAGGTGTTTGCCATACGTAATGTGCAATCTTGCTTATATCCAAGTGCTTTGAACAAAGGCTTAAATTCATCGGGATGAATGTACAGCATTAGATACTCTAGGTTTTGCTCAGTGCCAGAGTGACCATCGTGAATATCTTCAGGGTTAAACAAAATGACATTGCCAGGTACGCTTTTATAAAACGCATTACGACAAAAGAAATCTTGCCGCCCTTGTAGAGTAATGCCAATTGAATACTCTTCGTGAGCATGTTTTGCATAGGTAAAATCACTCATAGTTGCAGTCAACATCGAGATGCTCTGATGCTGTTCGTTGTTAATGTACTTAAAGTGATTGTCTTTGCTCACAGATGCTCCTGAAGGGTGTGCGCTTCGTTATTATTCCTACGCCAATATAGCGAAGCTGGCAACCTAAAAACTTGAACAAAATTGCTGTTTTAATTTATTCAGAGGTACAGACAAGTTCTAATTCAGTGTCTTTAAATTCAGCGAGTTTTATATCGTTTTTCTTGGCATCAGTAACTAAAACAGAAATAGCGTCTAACGCTGTCACTTTATGTCTTGCGACTGAAGACAGTTTTTCTTCAGTAACGGCGATTAATACATTATTGCTTTGTTTTACTATAGCGTGTTTAAACTGTGCATCTTCAACGTCAAACGCTGAAACACCCACCTCGGCATCGATTGCGCAAGCACCTAAAACTGCTAGGTCAAAATGCATTGTTTGTAATTGCTTTAACGAGCAACTACCAATTGCAGCGCCTTGTTGCTTACTTATTTTTCCACCTAACAGAATCACATCACATTGTTGGTGTGATTGTAGTGCAATAGCAATTGCAGGCGTGTGGGTAACCACCGTTAAGGTAAGATCGTGTGGGATCATACTTGCAATGGCTAAATTGGTACTGCCAGAATCAATAAAAATAAATGCATGCTCTTTAAAGTAAGGAATACACGCTTTAGCTAAAAGCTGCTTACGGTCACTATTTAAAACCATTCGTTGCACTAAACTGCCATCATTTTGTGCATTAATGACAGCGCCGCCATACACTTTTTTACACACCCCTTGATTTGCTAATTCTTGCAGATCTCGGCGGATCGTATGTTCTGAGACATTAAGTTCTTTGGCTAATTGAACACACACAACTCGGCCGGTTTGTTGTAAATGATCTTTGATCAGTGCTTGCCTCTGATCTGGGAATGAAGCATAATCGAGCATAAATAATCATAATTGAGCAGTTTAAACTGAGTCTAATGTAGCATTGCATGCTCGTTTTAGCAATTTTGTGATTATTTAGAGTTAAATAGCTCAATAACTAAGCCTTAGTTTAGTTATAAACTGGAATGAGGGAAGGTGACGGGTTTTAACCTAGTCACTTACCCTGCTCGATTGTGATGTTTTATGGAAGGTTTTGCTTGATGTTGTTAGAAAGGTATCCGTTTAAAAAGCGCGAAGTACTCGTTACAAGGTTACTATTTTTGTGTGCAGGTTTAGCCACGGCTACGTGGGCATCGCTCATACCAGTCATTAAAGCGCATATTGGCATTGATGAGAGTACTTTAGGGTTGTTGCTTTTGTGTCTTGGTGCAGGTGCAATATTTGCTATGCCTGTATCAGGTGCGCTCGCAACTAAGTATGGTTGTAAACGTGTATTACAGCTCTCAACGATGATGATTATTTTTTGCCTACCATTTTTTGCTTTAGTAAATAGTGTGGCTAGCTTGGCAACTTTACTGGTGATTTTTGGCCTTTCTATCGGAGCAACTGATTGTGTTATGAACATTCAGGCTGTGTTGGTTGAAGAACGTTCTAAGCTTTCACTTATGTCTGGTTTTCATGGCTTTTACAGTTTAGGTGGTATTTTAGGGGCGGGTGCTGTAGCAATGCTGCTAATTGCTGGTTTTTCGGCATTCGAAATCTGTATGCTAATGGCGGCGATAGTATTACTGTGTTTGATCTTCGCAAAGAGAGACTTACTTCCTTTTGCAAGCCCCAATGAAGGTCCTGCATTTGCGCTCCCAAAAGGCCCGGTGATTTTAATTGGCATTATTTGCTTTGCAATGTTTCTCGCAGAGGGAACCGTTTTAGATTGGAGCGGAATATATTTAATTGATTATCAAAATGCATCAACAGGAATGGCGGCATTAGGGATTTTTAGCTTTTCAGTCACAATGACTTTAGGGCGCTTATTTGGCGATCGCATTATTGCAAAGCATGGGCAAAGGGCTGTTCTGACTATAAGTGGTTTAGTAGCAAGCCTTGGCTTGATAATCGCTATTGTATCAATGAGCTTTTATGTTGCGCTATTTGGTTATGTGTTAATGGGAATAGGTTGTGCCAACGTTGTACCAATTATGTTTTCTGCGGCAGGGAAGCAAACCTACATGTCGCAAGCTACGGCAATTCCTGCTGTAACGACATTTGGTTATTTAGGTGTATTAATGGGGCCTGCAAGTGTCGGTCAAATTGCACATTTTTCTTCACTTGCGTCTGCATTGGTCGTAATAGCGATGTTAATTGCTTTGGCGACTATCTTTTCACTCTTTGTGAAAGTTTCACAAGACTAACTTTATAATTGTTATTATTCAAAAGGTTATATGTATTTAACAGGAAAAGGTGATAGTAAATTATAAAATGGTGAATGTTTTTATCCCTAACTTAGGTCTTCTAATTGAGTTTTATAGAGGGGTTTAAATGAATTTACGTACATCAAATAATTTAGTGATTGCACTTATTACTATCAGTTTTTCTTTATTGGGTTTGTCTTTTATTTTGGGGGCAAACCCCAATGCTATTGGCAGTATATTTTCGTTTTATGGTTTAGAGACTCAGGTACCTGACCATCTCATGAGTATGATTGCAGGCTTTGCACTTTGTTTTGTAGGTATTACCAGCCTTCATTCTCATTTAGGATTTATTAATAGGGCGCTTCCCACCGTGACAGCTCTTATTATTGCACTTACCTGTTTACTTACATTGTTCAGTGCAAATCGTTGGCTTGCAAGTGAAGGGGGTTTTCCAGTAATTGGTTCGGGGCAGGGTATTATTAAGTATTTTGCTGTTATTCCTTTATTTTTATTTGTGTTTTACAAAGATGTTTTGAGTGATAAAGCGCATGTTGCTTTGAATTATGCATCGGTGGCATTAGTGTTGGTTTGGATTGGCGCCATGAAGTTTTTTGCTTTTGAAGCAAATGCGATTGTTAGCCTTGTTGAGTCTTCACCGTTTATGTCTTGGTTGTATATTGTTTTTAGCGTGCAAGGGGCATCAAATGCGATTGGCATATTTGATATTTTGAGTGTGGCGCTGTTAGGTGTTGGCTTGTATATCAGAAATGCGAAACTTATTTTACTTGCTGGACTAGCCTGTTGCTCGGTATTTATCATGACACAAACATTTTTAATTACCGCACCTAATGCGCTTAGCAGCGTTACAGTGTTTGAGCGATTAGGTCAGTTTGTAATTAAAGATCTGTGGTTTATAGCGAATTTAGTGATTATTTGTCATTTAGCTGTATTCAACAATACACCTAAAGAAACAGCAGAATAAAATAAAAAGGCCTCAGAAGAGGCCTTTTAAATGATAACTAAACAACTACAACGGCTTTTTGCTTTTGAACTTTAGAAAACTCAAGGGCATCATTGAGATTGTTAAATTCAAAGTCAGTGGGTTCTTCAACATTTAAAGTACCCGACGCAATGTCATTAAGGAGCTTTTCGCCATCACTTACAAGACGTTGCCATTGCTGTGAATCACCATAATCGTGTAATGCACCAAGGGCAATTTCATGATAAGAAATAGTGCGCGTGAATGGTTCATCGACTGGGGTTTCAATGCGTCCTAAAATACTGATCACATGACCATTTGCCTGTAGAAGTGGCACTAACTTTTTAGCTTCTTCAGGGCCATTAGCATCAAAGAGTGCAAAGTAGCCACCTTCAGATGGTGCGTCGCGTAATACTAACTTAACGCCAAGCTTTTCGGCTTGCTCAGTCGTTAGGCTTTTTGATAAAGCATGTACTTCAAAGCCACTGTGATTCAGCATTTGTGTCAGCAGTTTATTAACAGCTCCCATGCCGGTTACTAATACTTTTTCGTCTTTGCGTAATGGTATTTTGCTAAAAGCTTGCCATGCAGTAAGCAGTGGGCAAGGTAATGCAGCAGCAACATTGACAGCTAACCCTTTTGGCACCTGCATAACACGGTCTGCATAAAGTACTGTGTGTTTAGCAAAGCTGCCGTTTTCACTCAAGCTATGATGATAAGCGACTGTTTTACCTATTAGTTTGCTATCGACGCCATCGCCTACCTGCTCAACAACCCCAGCACCGTCTACGCCAGGTGTATGTGTATCTGCCCAATTTATAGGGTCAGCTTGAATAAACTTCCAATCAACTGGATTAATACCAACCGCTAGGTTTCGGACCAAAATTTGCCCTGCTTTAAGTGCTGGTACAGCTTTCAATCCCAAAGCGAGTGCTTTATCAGCACCTTGAAACTGCCAAGCATGAGTTGTCTTTACTTCATCATGATCCCAGTCAGGAGCAAAATCCGGGTTTGCTTGCCTGTCGCCGCAACTAAGGGCATCAATTTGATTGATCTCGTCTTGGCTTAAGCTAAGCGAAAGGGCTTTTAAGTTGGTAGCCATATTTTCGCGTTTGGTAGATGACGGTATCGTCACCATGTCATGCGCTAACTCCCAAGCAATGACTACTTCAGCGGTGCTCACTTGGTGTTTGTCTGCAATCGCTTTGATGGTTGGATCTTTAAGTACTTTACCTACCGCAAATGGCATATAGCCGGTAACGAGAATGTCGTTTTGCGCACAAAAATCACGTACCTTTTGATTGGTTAGGTAGGGGTGAACTTCAACTTGATTGGTAAATAATGCGCCTTTTGGCAAAATACTTAAGGCTTCTTCCATTTGTGCAATGGTAAAGTTTGAAACACCAATTTCTTTCGTTAAACCAAGCTCTTTTGCTGATTGTAATTCACTCAAATACTCATGCATGCTTTTGCCATTGGCTGGGCTTGGCCAATGAATAAGCAGTAAGTCGACGTAATCTAGTTGTAGTTTAGTCAGGCTCTCTTTTACGCTGTTAATAAAGTCCGTTTTATTTAACTTATCATTCCATACTTTGGTGGTAATAAATAACTCACCACGCGCAACACCACTGTCTTTAATCGCTCGGCCAACAGCTTCTTCGTTACCGTAAATTTGTGCAGTGTCGATGTGTCTAAAGCCCTCTTCAATAGCTGTTAGCACACTTTGATATGCAACTTCGTCTTGTAATCTAAATGTACCAAAACCCAGTTTTGGCATAATTGATTGTGACATCATAACTCCTTAATTATGGAACTTGGGCAAAACATGTTCGCCGATGTGCTTTAATGCCCATTCAATGGGTAATTCGTTACGTCTAAAGTGCAGGCCGATGTGATTCACACCGGCATTTCTCATTGCCTTTAGTTCTGAGATGAGTCCGTTGACGCCTGTTTCAACCCCAAAACGGTGACGTTTTATAGGTGCATCAGGATCATCTAATAAATTTAAATGAATAAAACTAACGTACGGCTTATTACCTGCGACATCTCGCCACAAAGCGACACGCTTTTGATGATCATCTGGTGTGCCTGGGTAAGCAAGCCAGCCGTCCATATTTTCGCCAACCCATTGAGGGCTTTGCTGAGCAAGACCTGCTACATAAAGTGGGAAATTTTTCACTTCTGGTAGTAGCTTTTGACCCGCTTCTAAAGGTCGCTTAGGGGCGCCTTTAAGTAGCGAAACAGATTCACGTAGTTGCTCACCACGGCTTGCAAAATCAATATCGAATAAAGGGTATTCAATGGGTCTATCACCACTGGCAACACCTAAAATTAGCCGATCATTACTAAGCGCTTGCACAGTATTTGCAGCCTTTTTAACAAGCCAAGGTTGGCGCAATGGCAATACCACCGCTGCGGTGCCAAGTAATATATTCTTGGTTTTAGCTGCTAAGTAGCCAAGGTAACTGAAGGTTTCATAAACTTGGGCGGCATCACCAAATTGCGGGTCATAAATCGGTACGTCGCGAACCCATGCCGCTGCGTAGCCAAGCTCATCAGCAAGTTGAACACGTGATTCATGGTTAGCTAAATTAGGGATCCCAAATGATTGATTTGATTGTTGATTGAAATGTGCCCAATCATTATCAAGTGGAAGTTCAACCCCAATTGAGAATGGTTTTTGCGCTAATTTATCAAAACTCATTATGACTCCAAACTTTAAGGGACATAGCTAAGCAATACTTAACAATTTAATGCGGCCCTGAAAGTGATTTATGATTAAGTAATGAAGGTATTGTGGCGCTAAATTTATTTGCGAAAAACAGCAAGGATAACAAAACACCTTTGTCGTTTTTGCAAAGGTGTTTTAATCGTTATGAATTAGCTTCTTCTTTTGAAAGGGTAAAGTATGCGCGAGTGACTGGGTAGGCAATTTGTGAAATCAGTGCTGTGCCCCAAAGTAAGTTGCCAATGAGCGAAGGCACATGGGGTAAAATGGGAATGGTAACTAAAGCAAGTATGACGCCAAACATTCTTACTTTGGCTGTAGCAAAACGATGGGCTACGCGATGTTCGATCATTAGCTGGATCCACAATAAGCTTAATAAGTAGCCTGCTAACCCTACACAACCAATGACACCATATTTTAGGGGGTACGGCTGCCAAAACCCGGCTTTTACTTCTCCGGCGAGTGCAACGCCAACCATAACTGCACATAGCATTAAAAATAGGTGAGCTAACCACCAACTTACGAGTGTCCATTTGTGTTGATTTTTAGGTTTACCATTGCCAACAAAATCAAAGTAAATCCAGCATTGCACAAATACCGCAATACCACCAAACATAAAGTTAGCCAGTACAGTGGGGTCGACTTTATAAACTCCTTTTTCAGATAAAGTAATCACCAATTTAAAGAAACCTTCGCCTACGACAATAAGCAGTAAAAGGGCGAAGCGCTCAGACATATGCCCAAGGCGTGGTAAAAAGCGTTTATTTTCAAGTACACCAATTTTTGGAGCCATATATAAAACTTGGATAGCGGCAATCGCAGCGCCAAACACCCAATAACGATAGGGGGCAGGCATAAATGCTGTGGTAGCAAAAATGATAGCAAGAGCAAAGTAGTTACGGCTCACACTGCGTGCTAATTTTGTTGATTCGACCCCCAATTGATTGGTGCGATGAAATAAATAAGCTGTAATAAGGCGATTAGCAGCATAGGCTAATGCAAAATATGTCCAACCTTTATCAAGTACATGAGGGAGCGAGGCAGCCATAACCATGGCGGTAACAATTTGGCAGGCCATGATCAGCCGGTGTTTTACATCAGTACTGACATAGAGTGAATTAAAAACACTGGAGTCAGCCCACGCAAACCATACGGTGATGAACAAACCTGCAAATGTAAGAAAACCACTTAAATGTAAGTGGTCGCTCAAAAAATTACCTAGCAAAAAAATGATTACCACATGGATAAGGTCATAAAATAATTCAACCCAATGAACATGGTCATGTGAACTTTTTAAATCTAGGTGATGCTTAGGTAAGCGCCACATTGGGTGGTTTTCTAATGCCATAATTGATCCTATCTATTTCCTTTCGACAATAATTGCAGTGATGGTGGTTTCACCCTCATTTTTGACTTGATGAGTCCATGCGTCATGCCACATCACATAGCCATTAGGGATCTCAATTGTTGTTTGTGACTCTTTAGTACTGATGGTCGCTTTACCACCTGTCTCAAAATAGACTGTTTCAGCATTATGCTTATGCCAATTATCTTGCTCACCTGGTGCTAAAGTCATACGTAAAACAAGTACTTCACTGTTATCTAGCAATACTTCATAGTGATTGGGTGAAGCAATATGTGCATGGGGAAGTTGTGCTGAAAAAGCATGTTGTGAGCACATAATTGTGCTCACCAAGCCAATCAGCAAAGCTGTCATTTTGCTCATGGCTACACTCTACTTATGCATACCGCGAATTGGGTAATTATTTTTTGGGTCGCGTATCCAATTAAGCCCGCTTACCAAAGTTGCTAAATCAGGTCTTACAAATGGATTATTAGAATAATCAACCACATGTACTTTACCTTGCTCGTTAACCACAAACAGTGCGGGCTCTGCGAAAGGGTGATCCGTTTCTTGTGGTGAACGGGGATCAGAAATGTAAGTACCTAATGCTTGCATTTGCTCTGTAGTCAAACCGTAAGCAAGTGGAAATGACACAGATAGCTGCTCTAAATGCGCTTCTAGCTGCTCTTTGCTATCACCTGAAACAGCAATTACATCAACACCCGTTTCTAATAGCGCCGCTTTGTACTGCTCGAGGCTATTTAAATAGCGGGTACATAAAGGGCAATGCTTACCACGATAAACAACAACAAGCTGCCAGCTTGCACCGTGTTGAGGTTGACCAAGAACAGCCTCTTCACCATTTAAAAGTGCAGCACTAATACTAGGAAATGCACTGCCCGGATGGAGTTTATTGCTATAAACAGATTCGTTACTCATGAGTGTTCCTTAAAAGTTCTCGTTTAAGTGTTTTTCAAAGCGCGCAAAGTCGCTGTCGATGTCTGCATTTTTCATCACGTCATAACAGGCGAAAGTTGGCATCGCTTGCATACCGAAAAACTTAAAGTTCATATGCATTGGGAAAACAAGGTCATCAACACTTTTACCTTCAAAAAAGTCAGTGGCATCTGCAAATGATTCTGCAGGTGCATTTAAAGTCAGCGACATCATATATTGAGTGTTATCCAAGGTGCCGCCTTTACCGTAATTGGCTTTTGGATTGTCTTGATGACGACCATCACCATGGCAAAGCGCTCCCCCCATGCCCGCTGTGTACACTTCATCCATGTATTTTTTGAATGACCAAGTCATGCCCATCCAGTTAATAGGTGATTGCAAAAAGACGATATCTGCCCATTGATGGTTCTCAAGTTCAGTTTCTACATCAAATTCGTCTTGTGTATTAACCACGCGAGTTTGATAGCCTTTTGCTTTAAAAAAAGCGTCGGCTTTTTCGATTAAAGCAGCATTTAACTTACCTTCAGAAAAAGGGTAATAGTGATGTGCGTTAAGAATTAATACGTTTTTCATAGTTGAGTATCCGTTTGCTAATTACTTTATCGTGTTCAAAATATATTCTGTGGTATATAATAGTAACCTAGATTATTAAATCAACCAGTCACCTTTTTGTAACTAGTCTGAAAAATGCGAGGATGTTTTGGAAAGTTCAGTAGAAACAGATAGTAAGGGTAGAAAAAAAGTTTTAAATGCTTGCATGGAACCCTGTGCTATTGAAAAAGGCATGCGTTTGATTGGCGGTAAATGGACGGGATCTATTATCTATCATTTAAAAGATGGCCCAGTTCGTTTTAATGATTTAACGCGTATGCTCGGTGGCGCAAGCAAAAAGATGATCGACCAACGTCTAAAAGAACTTGAAAGTAGAGCGATGATCACCCGTCATGTTATTAGCACGCGCCCGATAGCGGTGACCTATGAGCTAACTGACTTTGGCCGCTCAGCACTGCATATACTCGATGAGTTACGGGTTTGGTCTGAATCGAATGAGATTTAATTAGCTTAGAGAGGGCAGGGAATGCATAAGGCACAATTTGGAGAAGTTGAATCAATTAAAAAGCCACCTCATTATGAGGCGATTCATCAACTTGCGCTTGATATTGTAAATGCTCCAAATAAACAACAAGAGTGGGCGGCGTACAATCAAATAAAAGAAATATGCGACAAGTTTGCAGGCACACCGCTTGATCATCCGTTTCAATGGGAAACGCTCGCTGACTTTACCTATCAAAAGCCAGAGGTTGCACTTAGCTATTATTTGAAAGCGCTAGAGTTAGCAATGTTACTCGAACTAGAGGATTATTTAGCGTCGATTAATTTTGCGATTGCAGAGAATTACTTAGAGAAAGCTGATAAGGCCCAAGCCCTAAACTTTGCCAATACAGCTTTAACTTTCGCGGAACAAGTAGCAGATGATGAATTACAGTTAGATATTAACGAGCTGATTCTCGCAGCTAATTCCTTGCCATAAAATTATTTATAAAAAAGCCAGCGCTATGCACTTAATGCCAGTCAGTTAAGAGCTGACTGGCATTTTCTTTTATAGGGATATTTATTAGGTTTCCTTCTTACCACCCTTGGATAATGCCTGTCTGGTAGCCTATCGGGTAAGATAAACAACCTAAGAGTTGTCAGTAATTCATCATAATGAGCAGGTAATTTACTTGCACTATGTATTGGCGTAAACATGAAGAAAGCGATTACCTGACGCATAGATTGGCTAAAACTTAATTGAGTAGGCAAGATATCTTCTTCTTTAGTTGCATCAAGCATGATTATGCGTATTAAGTTGTAAGCGAGTAAT